>CAZNLI010000008.1:0-41769 GCA_964574125.1 uncultured Methanoregula sp. | reverse complement strand
CGGGATCCCATGTGGGGGGGTCGGATGGGTACACGGTCATGTGGGAGGGGGGTGCCTGATCGGTCGGTGAGCGGGGGTACCCTGTCAAGGTTGCAGGAGAAACGGGGGTTGCTGCGACAAGCGTACCGCAACCAACCGGGTATCCGGCGGGCGTCCGGGAATCGTCCGGGAACACTGTACCGGAGAATGAGGCAGGAACGTGATCCCGGCAGTATTCCGGCAGGATCCGGTTCTTCAGAACCAGTCCTGCAGGGTCTTCTGCCCGGCCTGTACCGTGAACCCTTCGAGTGCCTTGTTCACCCGTTCCAGCGAGAAGTCGTACCCGTCGCAGAGCATCTTCCGGATACCTTCGCAGTCAGGGTGTCCCCAGGACAGGTCATAGGCTGAAGTCACCTGGGGGTGCAGGAAGAGATCCAGCACCGGTGCAGGATCGAACCCTGGGAGTTTTTCATTGAGTTTTTTGACAAAATCCCCGTTCTGCACGATCTTCAGGCCGGTCTTTGCGCCGACGCCCGCAGCGCCGTCATTGAAGTCCGTCCCGACAAGGATCCCGATCTGGATGAGCTGCTCGCGGGTGAGTGACAGGCCGTTCAATACCTCGGCAAGGACAACCCGCTCCGGGACAACCGTCACAAGCCGCCCCCGGATCTTCCGTTTCCCCGACACCGTCAGGTTCCGGACGAGGGTGGGAGCGCCAAAGAGGAGCGTATCATAGTCCTGGGATACGGCATACCGCACGTCGCCGCGTCCTGCCATGAATGCTGCCTGCGCCTCTCCCTCGCCCGGGGCATCAAAGACAGGGATCCCCATGAGGTGCAGGAGTTCTTTCGAGCTCGTGATGACAGCTTCGTCGATCCGGGAGGATGCCCGCGCATGTTTGTACGCGGCCTCCTCGTCGCCGCGCTCCAGCGCCTCCTTCCACTGGACTGCGGCCTCGTTCCGCATCTTCCGGCGCTCGTCCACGGTCTCCTGCTTGAGTGCCGAAGGTTTCCCGTCAAAGATAAAGACAGGTTTTACCCCTTTTGTGAGAAACGTTGCAGTCCGGAAGAGGATCCCCGAGAGATGGGAGGTGACCCGGCCGCGCCGGTCCATGAGGGGCGTCCCATCCGGCTGCCGGATGATGGAGAGGAACTGGTAGAGGGCATTGTTGGCATCCACTGCCGCGGTCCCGGCAAGGCTCTCGAAGCCGACCGGCGTTTTGTAATCCGCTATGATATCCCGTAATGCAACGCCCATGGATCCCTTCCCCTGCTGACGGCGTCAGCGGTAGACCCGTCGTGAATATTCGGCGACCAGTTCGTCGAGGTGGGCGATGGCCATGTCGTTTTTCTCGGCCATCCTCTTGGAGATCTCCTCAAGATTGGTCCGGAGCATGCGCTCTCTCACGATCACACTGCGCTCGAGCTGCCGGACCTTGACCTGCATGGACAAAAACAGACCTCCGAGCGAGAGGGTCATGAGCCCTGCAGCCACCGCAACCGTGAGATCCTGCCAGAAACGGAGGATGAGCACGAGTGTGGAGATGACCATGACAATGGTGAGGATAATATCAAGAAGGTATTCACGTATCTCCATGCTTTTAGATGATGAAGACACACTAATTAAACTAACTGAATATGGAGCATCCAATGGACATCCGCCGTTTCATTCCGTTTCTCGCCATGCCGTTCCTGCTGGTCGTTGTCGAGATTGGTGCGCTCGCGCTCTCGCTTCCGGTCCAGGAAGCCGGGCTTGCTGCGTTTGAGGATCCCGAGTCGGTCGCAAATCCCTTCATCTTCATTGCAGTCCTGCTCATCTTCACGGCGTTCCTCCTGCTCTTAATAAAATTCGGCCAGAAGTGGGCGATCCTCGCCGCAATCTGGATCTCCATATTTTTAACCTTCATCTACATCTTCTCCGCACTCGTCTTTGCTGCAACCGGGGCAACCGATCTCGCGACAGTCCTCGTCCTGATGCTGTCGGTTGCCGCATCCCTCCTCCTCTACAAGTTCCCGGAATGGTATGTCATCGATATCCTCGGGATCCTGATTGCCGCGGGCGTTGCCTCTATCTTCGGGGTCTCGCTTGGGATCCTCCCGGTGATCATCCTCCTTCTCCTCCTTGCCGTATATGACGCGATCTCGGTCTACAAAACAAAGCATATGATCACGCTTGCCGAAGGGGTCATCGATCTCAAGACCCCGATCCTCTTTGTCATCCCGAAGAAGAGGGACTATTCGTACATCCACGAGGGTATCGGGAAACTTGAGGAGGGCGGGGAGCGGTCAGCATTCATCATGGGCATGGGGGATCTCATCATGCCGGCGATCCTTGTGGTCTCCGCCAACGTCTTTATCACCGGCACCCGCATTGCCGGGTTCATGAACCTGCCGGCGCTCGGGGCGATCATCGGGTCGCTTGCAGGGCTTGTTGTCCTGTTATATCTCGTCAGCTCCGGAAAACCCCAGGCCGGACTCCCTCCCCTGAACGGCGGCACTATCCTCGGGTTTCTCGCTGGCTGGGCCCTCATCGGGTTTGTGTGAGTCCTCCCACGCCTTCAGGTGGCTTAAGAGCTCGGAAAGCACCTCGTCCACCCCTTCGTTTGTCTGCGTGGACATGGTGCGGCAGCCTTCCGCAGCCACGATATCGGACTTGTTGGCGACAACAATGACCGGGACTTTCACCATGCCCTTTACCTCCTCCAGGAGCCGGAGCTGCACCTCCATGGGATACCCGCAGTGCCCGGACGGATCGAGGATGAAGAGGATGACGCTAGCAACGTTCATGATCGCAGAGAGCGCCTGTCGTTCGATGGGATTGCGATCCTCCGCGGGCCGGTCGAGGATACCCGGGGTGTCCACGAACTGGATCCTCTTGCGCCCCTCGTAGCGGAGCCCGACGATCACGCCCCGGGTTGTAAACGGGTACGAGGCGATCTCGGGGGTTGCGGACGAGACGAGCCGGATGAACGAGGATTTCCCTACGTTCGGATATCCCGCGATGACAACCGTGAACGAGTCCTCGATATGGGGGAGTTTCCGGAGGACATTGCGGACCTCGTTTAAAAACCTGAGGTCGTCGTCGATCTGGTGTACGATCGACGCAATACGGGCGACAGCCTGCCGGCGCACGACAACCGGGTCATCCGACTTCCTCGCTTTGAATGCGAGGTCGCCACCGACCATACCGGTATGCTTCGCCGCCCATCCGACGGCTCCAAGGGACTGACGGATACGGTCGAGGCCAAAGAGGATGTCGGTCATCTCGCGGTAGAACGGGGGAAGGGTATCGAACTCCGGGAATCCCCGGATGATATACACCAGCCGGTCATGGATTGCGGATTTTACTGCCCTGACAAACTCCTCGTTTGCCCGGTCCCTGTTGACCTTCTCCTTCCGTTTCTTTGCTGCCCTGCGGAAACTCCGGTCAAGGATCTCATCGGCAGTCGGTACAGTTGGAATATGTTCGAACTCCACGAATCTCAAACCTATATATTGATAGAAGCTGATACGGTTTATCGTTATGGACTTGTCGTTAATCCAGAAAGATATCCTAATCACCCTGATCTCACTCTACCACCGGCAGTCCCAGTCGATCAAGGGCGAAGAAATTGCCGAGGTGATCCGGCGCAATCCCGGCACGGTGAGAAACCAGATGCAGGCGCTCCGGGCTATCGGGCTTGTCGACGGTGTCCCGGGCCCGAAAGGGGGGTATATCCCGACCGCTCTTGCCTACAAGGAACTCAGTATGGGGATCGCCGACGGGGATTACGACGTCCCCATCAGCAGGAACGGGGAACTTGTCCCCGGCATCAAGGTGGTGGAGATCGATTTTACCACGCTCTGCCACCCGGATATCTGTCATGCCCTCGTCAAGCTCATCGGTAACGTCAAGCTCTTCGAGATTGGGGACCAGGTGACGATCGGTCCGACTCCGGTGAACAAGCTCCTGGTACGGGGGGAGGTCTTTGGCAAGGATGAAGTCAAGCAGGCGCTCCTTGTCGCGACAACCGAGATGCTGTCGCTTCCGAAAAAGTCGATCCGGAATTACATGAGCACCCCGTTGAAGTCGCTCCGGACCGTTGACACCCTTCGGGACGCCCTCGTGCTCTTCAACCATTCCCATATCCATGGCGCGCCGGTGATTGAGGATGACCGGCTCCTTGGGATCATCACGATGAGCGACATCGCCGATGCCATCGAGCACAACCTTCCCCTTTCCACGCCGGTTGCCGAGATCATGACAACCGATGTTGTCGAGGCACCCGCGGATGTCAAATTGTTCGAGGTTATCGGAAGGTTCAAGGAACGGGAGATCGGCCGTCTCGTTGTTGTCGACGGCGGCAAACCGATCGGGATCCTGACACAGTCCGATATCCTCCGGGTATTTCCCGCACTCTGATCCCGTTTTGGATGAAGTTTTGGGATATATTTTATACATTTAAAGTGAACAGAAGAAGGGGAAATATACCTATGGCTGAATTATCCCGTGCCGCAGTTGAACGGATCCTGAAGAATGCGGGTGCAGGCCGCGTCAGCGATGACGCGATTACCGTTCTTACCGACCTGATTGAAGAACACGGAACATTTCTTGCAAAGGAAGCGAAGAAGATGTCAGAGCATGCCGGGAGAAAGACGGTGCGGGGTGCGGACATCAAAATGGCTGCTGAAATGTATAAATAACCGATTTGCGTATCGGATCCTGGAAAATTCCCTTATTCCTATCCCGATTTAAAAGATTACTTTAAATATTAATACGTCGTCACTTTTTTTATGACTCGTGTATTTGCCCGCAGCCTTTCACGCAAAAAGATTATGAGCAATGACGGAAAGCTGATCGGCACTCTCAAGAACATCCGGGTTGACTTCGATTCCGGCCAGGTTTCCGAGCTGATCATCCATCCCGACCAGTCCTTTGTCACTGACGGCTACAACCTTGAGGACGACAAGCTGTTGATCATCCCGTTCGAAGCGGTCAAGGATATCAAGGACTATATCGTTGTCGACCGTTTCATTGCCCGGAAATAAGGACGGTACTTTTCGACGGCTTCCACAAATCCGTCACCATACTCTTTTCCGGTAACATACGCAGCTGCTTTTTTCGTGTCCGGGTGGGCATTTGCGACCGCAACGCCGACACCTGCCCGTTCCAGCATCGGGATGTCGTTGACCGAGTCGCCGATTGCCATGACCTCTGAAAGGTTCATCTTAAGTTCTGCGGCAAGGGCCGTGAGTGCGGTTCCCTTGCTGATTCCCTTCTGCTGGAGATGGATGGCATACCCTGTATCGATCACTTCGACAGGGTATCCGGAAAGGATATCCCGGACCTGTTCTGCCGGGATCGTCCGGGCAAAAGCCCGGTCTGAGAACCGGTAATCCGGGTTGTAGAGATCCAGTGCAGATCCGGAGTTCCGGAGATGGTCTTCAAGAATCCGGATCCCGTTTTTTGCGAGCGTTACGTCCCCGCTGATATGGAGGGTTCCGGAAAAGCCGATGCGGAACACCCCCCCGTTCTCTGCGATGAACGTCCCACGGGTGCCGATCATCTTGCAGAGGGCATCCATAAAACATGAGGTATTGCCGCTCGCAAGGATGACCTCGACCCCGCTGTCAACAAGCGAGCGGATTGCTGTTATTGCCCCGGTATTGATGCGGCGGGACGGATCCGTGATCGTCCCGTCGATATCGGTGAGGAGTGCTTTTAACACGGCTTGAGACCTGCCTCTTCAACCATGAAGGGGGCCTCGCCCTCGGGAAGGTTGGGGCTGTCCACGAGGCGTGCAATCCTCTTCCCGCCCTTGCTCTTGCGCAGGTAGATCCGGAATGTGGCCGTGTGGCCAACGATATTGCCGCCGATTGGCTTCGTTGGATCCCCGAAGAAGACCGCAGGGTTGGACATGACCTGGTTTGTGACAAGGGCGACTGCATTGTGCTCGTCGATAAGCTTGAAGAGCTCGTGCATGTGCCGGTTCAGTTTCTGCTGCCGGTTTGCAAGCGTCCCGCGTCCTGCGTATTCGGCCCGGAAGTGGGCGGTCAGCGAATCGATGATAAAAAGCTTGACCGGCTTGCCGCTCTCCTTCAGCTCGTTTGCCTTGTCACGGGAGTTCTCAACGAGAAGCATCTGGTGATCCGAGGTATGCGCCCGTGCGATGTGGATGTTATCGAGGAAGTCCTGCGGGTCGAGGCCGTCGATCCCGAGGCCCTTGACCATCTGCTCGATACGCTCGGGACGGAAGGTGTTCTCGGTATCGATATAGATGACACTCCCGTTCAGCCCCCCGTCCTCTTCCGGCAGCTGGACATTGACCGCCATCTGGTGGACGATCTGGCTCTTCCCTGACCCGAACTCACCGTACATCTCCGTGATCGCCTGGGTTTCGAGCCCGCCGCCCAGCAGGGCGTCCAGTTCGGGGACGCGGAACGAGAGCTTCTTCACATCTTTCCTCTGCTCGAAGACATCTTTCCCGGTCCTGAACCCGTCAATCTCTGCCTTTTCGCGGGCGGCTTTGATGATCTTCTTTGCCGTCGCTTCCGAGATCTCCGTGATCTCGGCAAGTTCCCCCGGAGAGGTGGTTGCGATGCTCTCGACCGAAAGGTATCCTGCCTCGCGGAGTTTCTCTGCCGTGGTCGGGCCGACGCCCGGTAAATCTTCAATCTCCAATGGTCCTTCAGCCATGTCTTTTACACTCCTATGGCACAACAAGATGTCTCCGACTCACATATAATCCCGATCAGTGTGCGGGGTGAAAGTGAATTTGTATCAGTCTGCCTGGATGCGCTTTTTGATAGCAGCCAGTTTCTGCTGCAGTCGTTCTGGATCAGTTCCTGCAGGTTCGAAGCGATCGACATGGATCCGGTACCCTGAGAGCGTCCCCGTGAGCCGCACGTCCTGCCAGAGCGGGAGATCGGCACCTTCCGGCAGGTAGCGTTCCCTGCCGTTATCGATCGAGATCCCCGCAGAATCCGCAATCACGGTCCCTTCAAAGACGATCTCCCGCGCTGCATTCCAGGGCACCCGAATGCAGGAATCCCTTCCTGCATGGAGCTCGATATCGGCAGACCTGCCGGGCTTTGCGGTCGCATGGTAGATCTCGACGGCATCGTTGCGGGAGACCGGGAGAAGGGCATGGTCTCCCCAGAGGACCACCCTGAGATCCTCAGTGCCGTCGGTTATGACGATATTTCTCACCCAGGACAACCTCCCCGACCGGGTCGTGAAGGATCGCGGTTCCCGGACCTGGCGGGCGCTCCCCCTCACTGCATAGATCCCCCGGTCCGCAACCGAATCCAGCGGGGCGAACGGGACCTTGATCTCCGCGTCGGTGCGTGTTACCGTGCTCTTCTCATCGAGGCTGTATGCCCTGCCGTCTTCCCGCGTGTTCGGTTTTGCACCGGTAATATGCACGGCAGAACCCTCGGGGATGCCGGCTAACAGGCCCGGCTCCCAGGCGACGATCTTTGCGGTGCCTGCCGCATCCGCGACGAGAGCCTCGGCAAGTTCCCCCTGCGTCCCGTCCCTGCGGGTGTAGGATCGCGGCGGCCTGGTATTGAGGACGAGCACATCGAGATCGAGGGGTTCCGATCGCAGGCTTGCAACCGTGCCCGGCGGGAGGCTGCACTCGATCTGGCAGCTGGCCTTGCGCAGGGCAAGGGCGTAGATCTCCTTCTGTCCTTTGCCGGGGTGGCGCCCGATAACCTCGAGGACATCCCCGGTTGCGATCTCCTCCGCCGCGCCCGCCCGCTCGTCCCAGAGGACGATCCTGACCGATCCGGTCTCATCCCCAAGAAGCAGCGTTGCAACGGCGCCTTTCTCGCCATCGGCCCGATCGAAGATCTTCGGTTCGGTCTTGTCAATCACCTTGCCGAAAAACGAAAAAAGACTGGATCGCCCGGACAGATCGCGGATCCTGACATGGGTCCGGCCCAGATCCCCGATCACCATCATTGCGGCGGTCGGTTCGTCGATCAGGTCTCCGCACTCATCCATCTTTGATTCCACGCGCCGTTCGAACTCCTCCTTTGTGATGAGGTCATCGACCAGTGCATAATGGAAGAGCATGGCAATCGCTTCCCGTTATCTCTGCCAGGGCGGCCGCCCCATGATGGCGGTGAGATCGGAGAGGGTCTCGCCGCGCCGCATGAGAGCTGCCTCTCGCCCGTGGATCAGCACCTCGGGGCACCGGGGCCGGGAATTGTACTGGGAAGACATCGCATACCCGTATGCCCCCGCATCCAGCACGGCAACGATATCCCCTGCCGTTATTTCAGGGAGTTTCCGGTCGGGCGCAAGGATGTCCCCGCTCTCGCAGATGGGCCCGGTCACCGTGTACTCGGTTGTAAGTGCGGCATCCGCTTTGTCAGCCACGATCACCTCGTGATACGCATCGTACATCGCGGGCCGGATCAGCAGGTTGAACCCTGCATCCACGTTGACAAACCGTTTGTGGGCTGATTTCGTCGAGTTAACCCGGGTCAGGAGCACCGTCGAATCGGCAACGAGCGACCGGCCGGGCTCGATCCAGAGAGCCGGGGAGATGTCGCAGGCCTCGATCCCCTCCCGGAATATCGGGACGACCTTTGCCGCGTAGTCCTCCGGTGAGGGCATGGGATCGGTGTCATGGTGGTACGGGATTCCAAGCCCGCCCCCGAGATCGATGAACTCCAGCCGGACCCCGATCTGCGTCAGCTCCTTTGCGATCCGCATCATGACTTCCGCGGCACGGGCGAAGGGCTCGGTGTCGAGGATCTGGGAGCCGATGTGGCAGTGCAGCCCGACCGGTTTTATGTTCCTGCACGAAAGGGCTTCGCGGTATGCCGCGGGGATCTCCTTGTGGGGGATCCCGAACTTGCTTGTCGCAAGGCCGGTGGCGATCTTCGGGTGGGTGGGAACCGAGAGGGCAGGGTTGACCCGGAACGCGATCTCCGCCGTCTTTTTCAGCGACCGTGCCGTTGCATCCAGCTGGTGGAGCTCGTCGAGCGAATCCACCGAGACCCGGACCCCTTTCTCGACTGCAAGCCGGAGATCTTCCGGGGTCTTGGAGCTGCCGTTGAAGAGCAGGTTCTCCGCCGCCATCCCGGCGTCAAGGGCAAGATGCAGTTCCCCTGATGAGAAGACATCTGCACCGGCGCCCTCCCGGGCAAGGGCCCGGAGGATGGCAAGGTTGCCGTTCGCCTTTGCTGCAAAGAGGATCTGCACCTTCGGATACCGGGAGGAGAGGGCTTTTTTGTATGCCGCATACTGTTCGAGGACCCGGTCTTCGCTGGTCACGTACAGCGGCGTCCCGTAGCGCCCGGCAAGCGCCACGCAGTCCTGTCCGCCGATATGGAGATGACCGCCCTCAATTGTCAGGTGGTGAGGGAGTTTCACGGTGAGAGCCCCCGCATCCGTTCGATTGCCTCGCGGATCCGGGCAACGGGCCGGGTGATCGCGAACCGCACGTATCCCTCGCCTGCCGAACCGAACCCGACACCCGGGGTCGCGACGATACCCGCCTCGTTCAGCAGCCGGGCGGCAAATGCCATGCAATCGTCGACAGGCACCCAGACATAGAACGTGGCTTTCGGCGAAGGGACGTCATACCCGAGATCCCGGAGCCCGGCAACGAGCACATCCCGCCGCTCCTTGTAGATGCCGCAGGCTTTCGCAACACAGTCCTGCGGGCCGGAGAGGGCGGCGATTGCGGCGTGCTGGACGGCGTTGAAGACCCCGGAGTCCACGTTGGTCTTGACCCGGCCGAGACCCGCGAGGATCTCCTTGTTCCCGACTGCCATGCCGATCCGCCAGCCGGTCATATTGTAGGTCTTGGACAGGGAGTGCATCTCGATCCCGACCTCCATTGCCCCCTTTGTTTCCAGGAACGACGGGGCACGGTACCCGTCGAATGCGATCTCGGAGTACGCATTGTCCGAGACGACGACGATATGGTGGTCCTGCGCAAAGTCCACGATCTCCTTATAAAACCCCTCCGGCGCGATTGCAGCTGTCGGGTTGTTCGGGTAGTTGATGAACATCAGTTTTGCAGATTTCACGACTTTTTCCGGGATGTCATCGAGGACCGGGAGGAACCTGTTCTCCTTGCGAAGGGGCATCTCGTGGACTCTTCCTTCGGCAAAGAGAGTGCCGGTCCGGTACACGGGATAGCCCGGGCTCGGGGCGAGGACATAGTCGCCCGGGTTCACGAATGCCTCGGCGATGTGGGCGATCCCGTCCTTGGATCCCATGAGAGCAAGGACTTCGGTTCCGGCATTGAGGGTGACCGAGAATCTCTTTTTATACCATGCTGCGACGGCATTCCTGTAAGCCGGCATACCGGCATAGGACGGGTAATGGTGGTTGTCCGGGTTCTTGGCCGCTTCACAGAGTGCGGCAACGATATGATCCGGTGTCGCAAGATCCGGGTCCCCGACGCCCAGGTCGATGATATCAACGCCTTTTTTCACCTGCTCGGCTTTCATCTCGTCAATCCGTGCAAAAAGATACGGCGGGAGATTGCTCATTCGTGATGCGTACATAAGCAGTACGTGTTGGTACCCTGACGTATAGTAATTAACGATCCCGGCGGCAGATAAGCGAATGACAAAGGTCATGTGTTTAGAACCGGAAAACCGGTGTGTGAGGGAAATGACAAGGAAGAGCGGTATTGTGGTGGTCCTGTCAACGGCAACTCCGGAGCAGGCACCGGCACTTGCGAAGTCGCTTGTTGAAAGACGGTTTGCAGCATGCGTCAATATCCTGCCGGTTCGATCGGTCTATCGCTGGCAGGAAAAAATCTGTGACGAAGGTGAAACACTCCTGATCGTGAAAACCCGGGAGGAGAATGCCGACTCTGTGATCGCCGCAATACGGCAGGAGCACCGGTATGACGTTCCCGAGATCATCGTGCTTCCTGTTGTCAAAGGATATGCCCCGTATCTCGACTGGGTCTGCCGGGAGACAAGCAAGCCATAATGAATCTGCCTGCGCAAGGTTATTTCCCAAAACCGGATAATGAACATCTATATGTTCCATGGCGGGAACTGATCCACAATGATCGATCCAACGGCTGCCTCTCAAAAGACGGCGATCCTCGTACTCGGGTGCCCGCAGGTTCCTGTGCAGACGAGCATCGCCCTGTACCTTGCGCACCGGCTCCGGCAGGCTGGCATCACACCGGTTATGGCGGGCAATCGCTCGGCGGTTACCCTCCTGGTTGTTGCCGATCCCGAACGCAGGTATCTTGGGGAAGCGATCGATCTTGACCGGGCAATCGGCCAGATCTCGGAGAAGAAGCGTGATTTCGATCTCTGCTTTGTTTTTATCCATAACGACGCAGGGGTCAGTTATGCGGCAACCATGAGCGCAATCTCGAATGCAAAACTCTATGCCGTGATCTACGGGGAGCACTACGACACTGTCGCAGCATCGATCGATTTTCCGTGCACGAACATCGCGGCAAAGGCAGTCCACAACCCCATGCCGCTCAAGAAACTGCTTGACGAGGAGGCACCATGGGCTGCATAGAATCCCTCCCCTACGAAGTGATCCTCCGGGGAAGCTCGTTTAAGGAGTCGCGGGATTACGTGTACGAACATTACAAAGAACACCGCGACGTTCCCCCGGGTTTCAAGGTATTTGACACCCACATCATCGGGGTGCCCCCCATTGCAATCGGGTTTGATGGCGACTTTGTCATCTTCCCGTTCACAAAACCCTGCCATGGCACGTTCCTGCTGCGGATCGAAGATCCGAAGGAAGCGGCCCGCTTAAGGGCGCTGAAATAATTCGGATGCTACACAATACCGGGAACCCGATTCGAGCGGAATTTTTTAAACAATAAAAAAAGTCCCCCGTCCGGTACGGAGATCAACGGCCGGTATGCGGGAGTTCTCTCTTTCAGGGCAGGAGAACACCATAAATCATAAGGAGGATGACTCCTATGTATAAGTATTCAGGAGTGTAACCTCCCCGGAGTGAGGCATGGCCGGTAAGGGTAAAGTTCTGTTGATGGATGACGAGCAGGTGATCCTTGATGTTACCAAAGAGGTTTTCCGGTTCCTCGGGTACGAGGTCATGTTTGCCAGGGAAGGCGGTGCCGCCGTCGATCTCTATAACCAGGAAAAAGGCAGGGGAGCTCCGTTTGACTTAATCATCCTCGATCTCTCGGTTCCCGACGGTATTGGCGGAAAAGAGGCGTTCGAGAAACTGCACGCCGCCGATCCCGGCGCAAAGATCGTGATATCAAGCGGGTTCACGAACGATCCCATGCTTACGGATTATGCCTCCTACGGGCTCAGCGGCGTCCTTGCCAAGCCGTACCGGATTACGGAGATCAAGGCGCTTCTCGAAAAGATGATCCCTGCAAAATAACCAAAAATCAGTGCGGGCCGGAGCAGTTGCCGGTCGAAGAAGTTCTCTCTCCTCCCCGTCCCGGGTTACGACGAGGATCCTTAACGGTATTCTCCCATCCTGTTTCTTTCCACGATGGTTTGCCCACCCGCCGGTGGAAAAGGAATGTCCCGGATACCTGTTGTTGGCGTGATGTCCAATGCCAAACCTTTTTCCCTTTGATGACTGCATCAGGCATGATGTGGAGAATATATGGTGCAGGACGTATCGGTGCTGGTTGGCGGAAGAGCCGGGGAAGGGATCAATAATGCCGGCATGGTGATTGCCCACCTGCTCAACCGTCTTGGATACTACGTATACATGTATTACGATTACCCCTCCCTGATACGGGGCGGGCATAACTTTGCGCTCGTCCGGGGCAGGGACCGGCCGGTTGGCGTGCACCGGGAATCCGCCGATTTCGTGATCGCCCTCAACCAGGAGACTCTTTTACGGCATAAAGACCGGTTTATCCCCCGGACCGCCACGGTCTTCAATTCCGATGCCGTCCACGGGAACGGCGAGGCGGTATCGGTCAAAGATGCGCTCCATGCCGAAAATGCACCGGAGATCATGGGAAATTCCGTCATGATAGGTGCGTTTGCAAAGGTTGCCGGGATTCCCTGGGACGATGTTGTGACGGTCTTCTCCCGTCACCTCCCCAAGGGCACGCAGCAGAACCTTGCCGTAGCACGGAGAGGGTACGATCAGGTGAGCATGGTCTCCCCAATTGGCCATGCCGGCGGGAATACACCTCGTGCCCTTCTCACCGGAAACGAGGCGATCGGGCTCGGGCTTGCAGCGGGCGGGCTTGGCGCCTACGTATCCTACCCGATGACACCCTCGTCGAGCCTTCTCCATTTCCTCGCGGAGAACGCCCACAACCTGGGGGTCACGGTCATCCACCCGGAGAACGAGATTGCCGTGATGCTGATGGCTCTCGGATTCTCCTATGCCGGTACAAGGACCGCTGTCGGGACATCGGGCGGGGGATTCTGCCTGATGACCGAAGGGCTCTCTCTTGCCGGGATGGCAGAAGTACCGGTCGTGCTCGTGGTCTCCCAGCGGACAGGACCGTCGACGGGTCTTCCCACGTATACGGCACAGTCCGATCTCCTCTTCGTCCTGCATGCCGGGCACGGAGAGTTCCCCCGTTTCGTGGTTGCACCGGGAGACGCAGCACAGGCGTACTCCTGGTCTGCCGTCGCAATGGACATTGCATGGAAGTTCCAGGTACCGTCATTCATCCTCTCAGACAAAACCCTCTCGGAAGGGGTATACTGCATAGATCCCAAAATCCACGCCGGAAGCTTAACGGAATGCACCCGGGAATGGGATGGCCCGGCCCCGTATGAACGGTACCGTGATACGGAATCCGGTATCTCCCCGCTCCTTGTCCCCGGAACGAAAGGCGCTGTCGTCAAGGTGAACAGTTACGCTCACGATGCGGCCGGGATTTCTACCGAGGATGCAGACATTGTGCGGCAGATGACGGAAAAACGCCTGCGCAAGGCAGGAGGCCTTTCTGCAGCACTTGCGGAATACGAAACGGTACTTCACGAGGGACCGGAGACTGCGGAGACTGCTGTGATATGCTGGGGATCGGTCCGGGGGGTCTGCTCCGAGGTGTGCAGCGATATGGGGATCCGCATGGTGCAGCCGGTGGTCCTTGCGCCGTTCCCGGTTGAATCCATCAGGACGGCGCTGGACGGGGTCCGGCGCCTGATCGCGGTTGAAGAGAATGCGACCGGCCAACTTGGAACCCTCCTCCGCCTTTTCGGTATCCCCGTCGATACAGAGATCCTGCACTGCAACGGGCGCCCGCTGACACCGGAGGTTCTCAGCGGAAGGTTGCAGGGGGTTCTGTCATGACAGGTACAAATTTTGTGACATCCGCGCAGAACACCTGGTGCCCCGGGTGCGGCAACTTCTCGATCCAGCATACTCTCAAGAACCTGCTCTCCGACCTTGAGAAGGAAGGGACCGACCCTGAAACCATCGTTCTTGTGACCGGTATCGGCTGCCATGCCAAGATGGCGGATTATCTGAATGTCAACAGTTTCTATGCCATTCACGGCCGGGCGATCCCGGTTGCGGCCGGGATAAAACTTGCCAACCGCGATCTCACCGTTATCTGCTGCGTGGGTGATGGGGATGCTTACGCCGAGGGACTCGATCACCTGGTCTTTGCGGCAAAACGCAACATAGACATAACCGTCCTTGTCCATAACAACCGGGTCTATGGGCTCACAGTCGGCCAGTATACGCCGACATCTCCGCTTGGGTTCCGGGGGAAATCGACCCCGGCGGGGACTCTTGAGTATCCCATCAATCCCCTCGACCTGATGCTTGCCTCGGGGGCAACCTATGTCGCCCGGGGTTATACCCGGAGGATGGACCAGCTCAAGGCACTTATCCGGGAGGGCGTCCGGCACAAGGGTTTTTCCTTTGTCGATATCCTCCAGATCTGCGCGACGTTCTTTCCCGTGACGGATCATTACAATGCAAGAGTCTACGACCTGCAGGCCCATGATCCGGGAGATTTCAATCAAGCCTGCGAAAAGGCGCGGGAATGGGATTATAACTCCGATGCGCCCGTACCTCTGGGATTGTTCTATCAGCGGGCGGCGCCGGCACTGAATGAAAAGGTTGATAGTCATCGCCTGCCAGAAAAGGAGAGGGAGCAGGCGATTTACCGGTTCCTCGCTTCCCGGCAGTAAATCCGGTGCCGGGAATCCGGGAAACTAATACTGCCTGCGACAGGGTCCGGTTAAAAATGGACGATCAGGATCAGGAGCGGTACAGCGGATTGTTAAAACGGACGAATCCTGTAAGCGGGGCGCAATTCTCCCCGGTCCGGCTCCTTCTTATCCCCCTGCTGGTCTTCATTGTCTGGGCCGTGGAAACCTTCCTGCTCGAAGGAAGTATTCTGGTATTTACCCGGTACCAGCCGGAACTGTTCTTTGTCTACATGGTCGTTGCCAATATCCTGATCGGCACAATTGGCCCGGTCCTATGCCTGAACCCGGCCTTCCTGAGCGGGGCAGTCAACATGTACCAGGTCGGGTTTCGCAGCCTGAAAAGGACTCTTGTTACCGTTGCAATGACTGCCTGTGCGGGATACCTGGTCCTCGCAGCAGTCACCCCGTATGGCATGGACAGGATTCTCCTCGTCAGTACGGCACTTGTCATGCTTCCTGTTGCAATCGCCTCGGTCATGATCTGCTGGGTGCTTGTCGGCACCCACCTGCAGGCATATGTCAGGAACTCCGGCGCAGCAGTCTCGATCCTGTCGGGGGTACTCGTAACCGGGCTCCTGTTCGGGCTTTCGTTTGCCGTTCACAGCCCTCCGCTCAATGATCCCCGGCACATCCTGACCGGCATCGGGATCGGGATCGTATCGGCGGTCTTCTTCTTCGCGGTCCGGGATATCTACGCGGCTGCGGTCTTTCTTGACGTTTTCCTCGTTTGGGTTATCCAGGGGCACCTGGACCCGGTATATATACAGGCAGTCTCCCCCGTTATTGCCGGGGCTGCAGGGCTCTCCCTCATTGCCCTTGCCGGAGGCCAGTGGTATCTCTCGCGGCGCTTTATTACCATACAGCTGCCCGTCCCGCCGGAATAGCAGCGCAAATCCTGATGTCCTTTGTTGTGTTTTAAGGCGCCCCGGTTTTTCGTCTGCAATTGATATGAAGACCGGGGAAGAGATAGCGATGGGAGAGACCCGCTCTTTTCCGCTGTATTGCAGCAGGGTGAGTGTACACCTTTTCCAGATTCGCGAATGGATTACCGTCGACGAATACAATGCCCGTTTTTGAAAAGAGCACAAAATAGTTATGGATCAGCGGGCATGGTGTACTGGTATTTGTATGAAATGGTATCCTCTCGTTGCCGGGCTGCTCATAATAACGCTCCTTACAGCGGGATGTTCCGACGAATCCGGAGAGCCCGGGGACATCATCCCAACACCCACGCTCCAGGAACCCCGCTACATAGCCGGGGATATAGTCTCAAAGATCGGACCCCAGGAAGAACCGCTCTGGCTTATCCTCGGGTACGACAGCACGAACGATACCTATGAACGTGCATTTGTGTACAAAAAAGCAGACGGTACATGGGGATACCGGAAGGACAGCCGGACCGATATTTATCCGCGTGCGGACCTGGAGTCGTTGTACCGGGTCAAGGTCGCCCATGTAAAAATCTCCCTGGTCCCGGTTCTTACCCAGACCCCTGTGACAGAAACAATCGCGGTTACTGCCGAATCCGCCCCGGAGATCACCGGCATCGTGCCGGAGAGCGGTGCCACTGGATCCATGGTTATCATTACGGACCTTTCAGGAAAACACTTTGTGTCAGGGGCAACGGTGACGCTTGCCGGCGCGGGTTCACCGGCAATCACCGCAACGGGTGTCCGGAACACCGGCACCAGGATCACCTGCGTATTCGACCTTGGCAACGCCACTCCTGGTAAACGCGATATCATAGTCACCAATCCTGACGGGCAGGCCGCTGTTCTTGCCAATGGTTTCACGATCAATAACCCGGCACCCTCTATTGGCAGCATCGATCCTTACGAAGGTGCTGTTGGCCAGACCCTTACCATCACGATCACAGGTATCAACTTCAAGTCTCCTGCCATGGTGTATTTTGTGAAGGATGGCAGGGAACTTGAAGCGGGGAACGTGCAGGTCAAGAATACCAATCTTTTGACAACTGCCCTGGCAATCCCGGCAGATGTGGAAGCTGGTACGTGGGGGGTCATTGTCAGGAACGTCATTGACAAGCAGAACAGCACCACAATCCGGAAGTTCATTATCAGGAATGCAACATAACCTTTTTAAATAATCCGCTCCGGTTCCGGGATTATCGTCGGAATCTGCTTGGATATCAGAAAAAATAATAGGAGCAAATAATAAGATTTCCTGAAAATAACCATTAACAGGTTAACCAGAATAATCCATAAAAATTTATTATTGTATTCCTGAGTACGTAGGTAGAGGGATTTTTCATGGTAATGAACAATTTTTACCGGCTTGTGTTGTCGTTTTCGCTCTGTTATGGCGTTGCTTTTGCGGGAGCGTTATATACCCTTCCCATGATCCCGTTCTGGTACGCAGCCCTTAAAAAACCGGAATTCATCCCCCCGGATCCTGTATTCATCCCCCTTGGACTGTTCGGAGCCTTCCTGCTCTCGATCGCATTATATTTCCTGTGGAGTTCGGATCCCTCGCTGCGTGAAGATACGAAAACTGCGCTCTATCTTTTCCTCTTCGGGCTTGCTCTAAGTTTCCTCTGGTTCTATGCATTTTTCGGGTTACAGTCCCCGTTCCTTGCGCTGTTGATCATGATCATGCTGATTGCAATCTTTCTTTCAACCATTTTTCTCGCAGTCCACGTCTCGATTCCAGCAGCAGTTGCGCTGGTGCCGTACTTCATAGGATGTCTTGTCTTACTCATTGTCAATTACTATCTCTATATCATGAACCCCAACCTCCCGATACTCGTGATGTGACCCAACGTTTCCATGTTTAAGCAGTTTGTTTTTTCATAATCCGTACATTTTTTAAGGTACCGCACCCACCGATGACCCGGGGATACCGGTATGCCGATAACAAGGATTTCTGCTTCCAATTTCAAGAGTTTTTCAGACATGGATATCACTCTCTCCTCACTCAATGTGGTGATCGGTTCGAATGCATCCGGAAAATCCAATTTTATCTCGATCTTCCGGTTCCTCCGGGATATCGCGAGAAACGGGCTCTCCAATGCGATCGCCATGCAGGGCGGCCCGGAATATCTCCGGAACGCCCGGATCGGGCTTACGCGCCCGCTTTCAATAAAAGTCGATTATATCTCCGATCCTGAGTACGAGATTATCCGCAACAATCACGGGAGCGATCGTTTCGTATCCGCACGGTCCTCGGGTTCGACCTACGAGTTCTCCCTCCAGTTCCATGAGCCCGGCCGGGGGTTTACCATCCTCTCCGACCGGCTCACGGTCCGGTGCGAGGTGTTCGACTGCCGTGCGGGGACAAAGGATCCTGCGCAGGAAGGCACCCTTATCGGGGAAGGGAAGATCGTCGTAACTAGCAGCGGGGGTTTTGTTACGGCTGCAATCGATCTCCCGGAAGCCTGCCCATTCTCGGCCGATGACATCCTCCCGGTAGTGTTCCGGAAACGGGCAATCCCGGAGAAAACCCTCCTCCTGGAGACCGCGTTTGCCTATCCCCTCCCCCATGCAGGAAAATTCTTCGACCGGCTGGCAATCTATGACATCGATCCCAAGCTGCCAAGAAAAGGTGTCGTCATAACCGGGAAGAGCGAACTGGAGGAGGACGGAGGCAACCTTGCCCTTGTAATAAAACTCATCAGCGAAGATCCTGAAAAGCGGCGGAAACTGGCAAACCTCATCAAAGACGTGCTGCCGTTCATCGAGGATTTTTCCGTCCAGAAGTTCATGGATGTCTCCCTGATCCTTACGCTTCGCGAACGCTACGCAAAACAGCAGGACCTGCCTGCCTCCTCGCTCTCTGACGGGACCATCACGATCTTTGCCCTGATCGTCATCCTGTATTTCGAGAACAAGCCTTTTGTTATCATCGAAGAACCGGTCAGCCACATTCACCCGTTCCTCGTCTCCCGGATCATCGCCATGATGAAAGAGGTATCCTTAAACCGGCAGCTGATGATCACGACCCATACCGCCGAAGTTGTCAAGCATGCCGATCTCCGGGATATCCTGCTCATCTCGCGGGATAACGACGGGTTCTCGGTCATATCCCGGCCCGCCGACAAGGAGGAGGTCAGGACGTTTCTTGCAAACGAGGTCGGGATTGAGGATCTCTACGTCCAGAACCTCCTGGGTCTCTGATCATGAAAAAACGGCTCTTTATTCTTGTGGAGGGCGAGGACGACGTCCGGTTCTTCGGGAGGATCGTAAAACCGTTCTTTATCAGCCGGTACGATTCTGTCGAGATCGTGCCCTATGCCTGTACCAAGCGGGAGAAGGTCAGCCGGTTCTTAAAAAGTGTGCGCCTGATGCACAACGACTATATCTTCGTTGCCGATATCGACAACGAGCGTTCGGTTGCGGACAAGAAGCAGATCCTGTACTACCGGTACAGCGAAGTTGAAGGCAAAGATATCGTTATCGTCATCATGGAGATTGAGAGCTGGTATCTCGCGGGACTTCCTCCCGGCATAAGCCACCATCTTAGGCTGCAGTCGTTTCCCGCAACCGATACGATGACAAAGGAGGATTTCAACCGGGTGATGCCGGCGCGTTTCAGCTCAAGGATCGATTTTATGTTCGAGATCCTCAAGTTTTTCTCGGTCGATGAAGCCGTCCGGAGGAACCGGTCGTTCTCGTATTTTGCCAGCCGTTATCATTTGGACGAAGGCATTGCCAGACCGGGAGAAAAGACCGGGTGAAGCGCCAGCTCCCGCCGGTCCCACCGTCCTGTCTTTATCGAAACGATTATCCATTGATTCATGGTATGTTTACAGAAATCCGGAGTTTTGTCTATGGATAACTACGTCTGCACGATATGCGGTCATACCTATGATCGGTCTGTTGGAGAACCGGTCCAGGATATACCGGCAGGGATTGCATTCGAACAGCTGCCTGCCGGGTGGGAGTGCCCGATCTGCGGCGCAGCAAAGACGCTTTTCCAGAAAGCCTGAAGGAATCGACCATGCCGGCACGGGAAATTTCACACGATATCTTCTCTGTGGGGGCTGTCGATTTTGACAGACGGCTCTTTGACGAGCTGATACCCCTTCCGAACGGGACGAGCTACAATTCCTATCTTATCAGGGGGAGCGAAAAGACGGCGCTGATCGATACGGTCGATCCCACGAAGGAGTACGAGCTCATCAGTAACCTCTGCCACATGGGCATCGAACGCATCGACTACATCGTCATCAATCATGCGGAGCAGGATCACTCGGGATCCCTCCCCATGATCCTCGAATTCTATCCGGATGCGGCGATCGTCACCAACGAGAAATGCAGGGATCTTTTAATTGCCCTGCTCCATGTCCCCCCGGAAAAGTTCCAGATCGTAAAGGATCGCGAAACGATCTCCCTTGGTGACCGGACCCTCCGGTTCTTCCTGACGCCCTGGACGCACTGGCCGGAGACCCAGCTGACATTCCTTGAGGAAGACCGGATCCTCTTCCCCTGCGACCTCTTCGGTTCGCATCTCGCCACAAGCGATGTGTTCATGTCTGATGAACGGACCACGTACATCTCCGCTAAACGCTATTATGCCGAGATCATGATGCCGTTCCGCGGGAGCATCCGGGGGTACGTGGAGATGGTCCGCACCCTCTCCCCGGCCATGATTGCGCCCAGTCACGGCCCGGTGTACAAGAACCCCGCCTTTATTCTTGACGCTTATGCGGACTGGACCTCTGATACCGTAAAAAACGAAGTCGTCATCCCGTATGTCTCGATGCATGGCAGCACGGCAAAGATGGTCGATTACTTAACGGAGGCGCTCATCTCGCGCGGGATCACGGTAAAGCCATTCAACCTCTCGCGGACCGATACCGGGGAACTGGCAATGGCGCTCGTTGACGCGGCAACCGTCGTTGTCGCAACCCCGACCGTGCTCTTCGGCCCGCACCCGCTGATCGTCTCTGCAACGTACCTTGCAAACCTCCTGCGGCCGAAGACCCGGGTTGTGTCCGTGATTGGTTCTTACGGATGGGGAGGAAAGGCTGTGGATACGGTTGTGAAGATGCTGGACCATGTAAAAGCCGAGGTCCTCGAACCGGTGATGGTGCGCGGCCTTTCGGATGAAGCCGCCCTCCGGGGGCTGGACCGTCTCGCAGATGAGATCGCAAAAAAGCACAGGGAACTGACTATCCTGTAACCTGCATGGCGCCCCTGACCGGGCCCCTTTTTTTCCGGATGCAGAAGGCAGGATTACGATCTATGCGCAGGTTATTACCTATCGGCTACTACCCCGGTTTTAAAAACACAACGGGCTGTAACACCTCTTTTTTAATCCGGCATCAAACACTCTTGGTGGAGCAGGAGTGATGGTCTTCCAATGACACGCGTGGGATTCCTGTCGACCGTCATTGCCGATCTCGGGGATACGTTTTTCTTTGTCGCGCCTCTCACCTGCGTCCCTCTCATCGTCGCGATCCTCTTTGCCGAATGGCAGATGCTCCTCCCGATGGCAACCGTCCCGGTCATATTCCTCATCCTCGGACTTGTCCTCTCGCGGCTGCCAAAGACGGGACACGGGCAGCACCTTTCCACTGCGATGTGCTCGGTTGCCCTTTTCTGGCTGATCTGCGCCGCTGTCAGCGGGATCCCGTTCATCCTGGGTCTTAAGATGAGTTTTACCGATGCCCTGTTCGAAGGGATGGCAGGCTGGACGGGAACGGCATTTACGATGACGCAGGACCTGAGTGCGATTCCCGCAACTCTCCTTTTCTGGCGGTCCTACATGCAGTGGATCGGCGGTATCGGGATCATCGCGTTCTCCATTGCGATGGCAAGCAGTACCGGGCTGTTTACGACCCGGATGCTCCGGAGCGAGAGCCGGGAGGAACCGCTGATCAGGGGGGTGATCACGGCGGGAAAATCCCTGTACGGGATCTATGCCCTCTTAACCTTCCTTGCAATCGGGCTGATTCTCTTTACCGGCCTCTCCCTCTGGGAATCCGTCAACCTCGCCCTGACGACGATCTCGACCGGCGGGTTCACCCTGCACCCGGAGGGGATCCTCTATTACCAGAGCATCCAGCTGGAGATGATCCTCATCCCGATCATGATTGCCGGGGCCCTCCCGTTCAAGCTCTATTACCTGATCAAAACGAACCGCAGGTGGAGTTCTTTCGGGGACGAGCAGGTCCGGCTGTTCTTCCTGCTCCTTGCAGCGGGCACAGCGGTGATAACATTCGACCTTGTCTATTTTGACAGCGTGAATATCGTTACAGCCCTGCGGGAGGGGGTCTTCATGTCGGTATCGGCACTGACCACGACCGGTTTCCAGAACGTCAACCCGGGCATCTGGACGGGTGCTACCGTGCTCTTCCTAACCATGCTGGTCTTCATCGGGGGGGCCACCGGAAGTCCGGCAGGTGGCATCAAGCTGAACCGGGTCGCGATGGCGTACCGGGGACTGTTATGGTGGTTCAAGCGCGCCTTTGTCAGCGAAAAGGTGCTGATCCCCTTCAGGATCGAGGGAAAGGCGGTCCCGCAGGTGACTGCTGAGGTCGAGACTGCCAAGAACATGCTCGTCATCATCCTCTCTGTCGCGACGATCTTTATTGCAACCCTCTGCGTGCTCCAGTTCCATATCACGTCGTATGCCATCACCGATGTCCTCTTCGAGGTGGTCTCTGCATTCTCGACCTGCGGCATGAGCACCGGGTATGTCTCCGCCGAGATGCCGGTCATCTCCAAGTGGATCTTTATCCTCCTGATGTGGATCGGGAGGCTTGAAGTGATCCCCGTTATGATGCTCTTTGTTGCGATATTCCGCGGACCGGAATAGGCGGGAATATAGGCGGGAATGCCGGCACCCCCTTCAGGGATAGTATCAACACAAATTTTTTTGGGTTAACATCAGCAGATCTCATATAAAATGCCCGCCAATGGGATCATGATGAAACAGATCGCCCTGTACGGCAAAGGTGGCATCGGGAAGTCCACGACATCGGCAAACCTCTCCGCCGCGCTCTCCCTGCAGGGATGCGACGTGCTGCAGATCGGCTGCGATCCCAAACGCGACAGCACCCGGATGCTGATGCACGGGAATTTTATCCCGACAGTGATGGATCTCGTCCGGGAACGGGGCGACGCGCAGCTCAAAAAAGAGGATGTTGTCCATACCGGGTTTCACGGGATCCGCTGTGTCGAAGCCGGAGGCCCGGAACCGGGTGTCGGGTGTGCAGGACGGGGGATCATCGCGACATTCCAGCTGCTGGAGAAGTTCGGGGCATTGTCCGGCGATGTGATCGTCTACGACGTTCTCGGGGATGTGGTCTGCGGGGGTTTTGCGATGCCCATGCGGGAGGGGTACGCGCAGGAGATCTACCTTGTCACGTCCGGCGAGCTGATGTCGCTCTATGCAGCAAACAACATCTGCAAGGCGATAAAACGCCTCTCCTCCCGGGTCAAAAGCACCTGCCGTCTCGCCGGGGTGATCTGCAATGCCAAGGATATGCCCCGGGAGGAAGAACTCGTCGCCGAGTTTGCCCGCAGGGTCAACAGCACGCTTGTCCAGTATATCCCCCGGGACAGAATCGTCCAGCTCGCCGAGCTGAACAAACAGACGGTGATCGAGTTCGCGCCGGATTCCCCCCAGGCAGGGAAGTACCGGGCGCTCGCAGCAGCAGTCGTGAAGAACAATTCCCTGACCATCCCGGCACCCCTCGAGATCGATGCCCTCGAATCCCTTGCCCTTGAATTCATGTAGATCCGGGGGCTGTACGCTGACCGGCGCCCTCTCGGTTACGACTTCCGTCCGTGATAGTGTCTCGGTCATCCACGGGCCGGCAGGGTGCGCCCACCATAACTTCTCGCTCCTGCATGCGACCGGGCTCGATAACGATCACGTCGCTGCCTTAAACCTGATCTCCTCGGGAATGCAGGATATGGAGGTCATCTTCGGCGGGGAGGATGCACTTGGTGCGGCAATCCGGTCCGCGATCCGGCAGGATGTCTCTGTCGTGTATGTCCTTTCCACCTGCATTGTTGAGACGATCGGCGATGATGTCGCTGCTGTCTGCGGCAGGGACTGGGGGGTACCGGTCGTCCGGGTCCCGACGGCAGGTTTCCTTGGCGGATCGTTCCAGACTGGTGTTAGTAACGCGCTCACCGCTATTGCCGGAACAATGCCCGGGCGCGTACTGCCAAAAGATCCCCATATCGTGAACATCATCGGGGAGAAGAACCTTGAGTACGAAGTGGAGGAGAATTACCGGGAAGTTGCCCGGCTCCTTGCTCTGCTCGGGCTCACGATCAACGTCCGGTTCGTGCATTGCACGGGGATCAACGAACTTGCCGGCCTCGGGGAGGCATCCCTCAATATCCTCAGGGACGATGAGATGCAGCCGGTCGGGGACCTGCTGTACCGGAAGTACCGGATCCCATCCATCCCGTCATTTCCCGTCGGCCTGTCCGGATCCCTTGACTTCCTGAAGGTTACAGGGGACCTTGCCGGCATCGATCCCGCTCCTGCCATCTCTGACGAGAAGGACCGGCAGGATTCCCTGCTCGACGGGTTCTCCGGTACTGCCGGATCCATGCTCCGGTTCAGTCTCACGGCACCGGATCTCCCCGCGAACCGGGCAATATCCGAAGTCATCGCCCGGCTTGACCTGAAGGTTGGAAAAGACGGTGCCCGGGTTCCCATGCCGCCGTCCCCGCCGGTCGGGACCGAAGGAGTCCGCCGGATGCTCCACCGCTGGAGGCGTGCCCTCAATGCCGGAATGTGAAAATCCGCTGGTCCCCTGCGCGATGACGGGGGCGGTGACATGCCTTGCCGGGTTTTCGGGAATCACGGTCGTGATCCATGGATCGAGCGGGTGCTACTATTACCCTGCCTCCCTTCTCCATGCGCCGCTTGCCGGCACCTTCATTGTCGAACAGGACATTATTTTCGGATCCGAGGACCGGCTCCTGGAGGTTGTCCGGGATCTGTCGGGATCCGGAATGCGGATTGCAGTTGTGACAAGCTGTGTTCCGGCGATTCTTGGCGAGGATATCAAGGCGATCCTCTCGTCGTACGATGTCATCCTTGTCGACAGCCCGGGATTTTCCGGGTCCTTTGAAGCAGGATACAAAAACGCCCTCTCCATCCTTGCGCCGGGAATCGATCCCGGAACCGCGGGGGTCAACATTGACGGGGTAAGCCGCCTCGACCCGTTCTGCCGGGGAAATGTCATCGAGCTCACACGGCTCCTCTCCGCAGCCGGTGTCCCGGTTGCGACGGTACTTTGCTCAGATGAACTGGGAAAACTTGCCTCCTGTTCGCAATATACGATAACGACCGACGGGGACCTCGCATCGGGGATCGGTACAAACCTTGGCGGAACACTCGGGCTTGATGGGGTCAGGCAGACGTTCCGGAAGATCGGGGATGCATTTGATGGTTCGGATGTAGCGCCGGTCCTTACGGAGATCGATTCCGAAGAGGAACGCCTTGTTCGTGCCTGCGACAAGTTCCTGCGCAGGTTCGATCCGCCCCGTGCCGCAATCTTCTCCGGGAGTTCATATGCCTCGTTCGCCGCTGCTGCACTGAAGAAGTACCTTGACGCGGAGATCGTCTGTATCGGGAACCGGGGAGAACCTGCGGGACAGGCAGATTTTCTGTCAGTCCCTGCATCCGGTTATTCGGATGTACGGGACCTGATCCGGAAGCATTCGCCGGATCTCGTGATCGGATCGTCGTTTGAAAAATCCCTCCGAGGTACCGCAGCATTTACCGGTCTCACCCCACCCCTCAAGGATCGGGTCCGGCTCTTTCCGGAGCCAATTGCAGGAATTTCCGGAACGCTCTCTTTCATGGAAGACGTGATCAATGCCTGCATCGACCGCGAGTCCGGCCGTTAATTCCCGCTGTTAAGGCAGGATCACTTTCACCCTGCGCACGCCGTACTGTCTTATAACCGTCCCGGCAATGGCATACTGCGACAGAAGGTTGTTGTGGATGATGAAAAAATCCGGGTACTTCCGGAAGACAGGCTGCATGGCGTACGATGCTGGTGGCGTCACCCATGAGGTTATCGAACTGCATATCCAGGGAGTGCGCTATGCCGTCCGTCGTGTCGATCTCTCCCGTGCAATCGCCGGAAAGGTCTGCGTCCAGGTCGAAGCACTCGTGCACAACTGGCAGTACTATCTCGGGGCGGTTACCGGGCTCGCCCAGGTCTCGGCGTCGGGCAAAGCCCTGAACATCGATCTCTTCGGCACGGGAAATTTCACGGTATCGCTTCTCGCACTGAAATCCGTTCTTTTCGGCAGAGAGCGCTCTGCGGTCATAGTCGCGATACCGGAACACGATGAATACCCATACCGGAAAGTCCCGTACTGCCAGCAGCGGCTCGAAGCGAGCGCAACCTGACAGCACCATATAATTTTTCAGTATCGTTCCGGATCTGCCTGCATGGTTCCGACGATATCGTGCAACATTAATAGTCGGGACAACAGATCTATAATCATCACTGATGGTCTGTTTTTTCAGAAGATTCATCAGCGCAGTAACAGCGGGTCAGCGGGGTGCCTGAATGGAAGCAACTGGCGACGGATACCGGGATCTTGTCGAGCAGCAGCAGGACTTCATCGTCCGGTTCACACCGGACGGCCACCTGTTGTTTGTCAATACCGCGTACTGCGACTTTGTCGGAAAGACAAGGGAGGAGCTTACCGGAAGCATCTTCATGCCGGTGACGGAGCGGCAGTATGCCGACGTGATTGCAACCCAGATGGTCAAGCTCTTCCGCCCGCCGTTCTCCTGTTACGTGGACCAGTGGATCCAGACCAGGAAAGGGCTCCGGTGCATCAGCTGGTCTGCCCGTTCGATTTGCGATGACAGCGAAGCAGTCGTCTCAATTGTTGCTGTCGGCAGGGACCTGACGGCAATCAAGAAACGGGAGAAGGAGATCCGGTTGCGGGACAGGGAACTCATGCTGGTCATCGAGAACGACAGCCGGATGTACTACTCCCACACTCCGGACCAGGTGATGGATTACGTCAGCCCGAGGATCCGCGACCTGCTGGGCATAAAAGCACGTTCCGGGAAGAAGATGTGGACGGATTTTCTCTCCGACAACAAGGTGAACGCAGCAGGGCTCGAACGGACGATCCGGGCCTGCTCCACCGGAAGGCGCGAGCCGCCCTATAAACTCGAACTGGTCAGGATGGACGGCGGCAGGGTATGGGTCGAGGTGAACGAAGTCCCCGTGCAGAAAGACGGAAAGACGATTGCAATCGTCGGCTCGCTCATCGATGTAACCGAGAGGATGCAGATCGAGGAGGGCATGGACGAGGCCGAGATCCTGATCAAGACATCCCACGGGACAAAACACGGGGAGATGAAAGTGCGGAGGGAACGGCAATCCCCTCTCGGGTACTTCCGGTCGCTCTTTAAGAAGAGAGATACTGGCGAATATTCCGAAGTTGCCGAAACCTCCCCGAAATGACCTGTCAATTATCGTAACCCGCGTTCCTGCCAAAGAATGTCCTTCCTTCATACCATCAGACAGTTCTTCTCCAGCATTTTCACCGGAGAAGAGAAAACGCCGGTCCATGCAGACTGCGCCCTTTGCGGCAGGAGGGTGTACCTCCCCTATCATTGCCAGTACTGCAACCGGTATTTTTGCGGGGAGCACCGGCTTCCTTTCAACCATGACTGCAGGAACATCGATGCGTGGAAGAACCGGGGGTCGTCAGCAGGCCCGGCAACGGAATACCGGGAGGGAAAATTCAGGGTAAGAAAATAAGCGAATCCCCTTCCGCTTCCTTCATACCGGGACAACCGAGCCGCCGTTCGTTGTGAGGACAGGTCTTATTCTCTTGAAAAAATGTTTGTGACCGGGATGCAATGAAGCCGGCAGAAATCATCCGGGAATTCCGGAAAATTATCCCGGAACAATCAGTTCTGGGATAAAAAAGAAGGAACTGTCGTAAACAGCAGGTCTATTTTCCTTTTTTAACACAATCGGCAATATAGGACCCGGCCTTTCTTGTCCCGGCAGTGCCGCCGAGATCCTTTGTCACAACGCCGTCTTTAATGCTCTTTTCAATGGCGGAGACGACTGCTGCGGCTGCCTTGTGCTCGCCGAGGTGATCGAGCAGCAGGGAACCCGCCCAGATAGTGGCAACCGGATTTGCGACGTCCATTCCCTTGTACTTCGGCGCCGAACCATGGATGGGTTCGAACATTGAGGTGCCCGATGGATTGATATTGCCCCCCGGGGCAAGCCCGAGCCCGCCCTGGATCATGGCCCCGAGATCGGTGATGATGTCGCCGAACATGTTGGGCGTGACAACGACATCGAACCATTCCGGGTTCTTGATAAACCACATGGTGACGGCGTCAACGAAATTGAACTCGGTTGTAACCTGCGGGTACCGCTTTGCCGTCTCGGTAAAGACATCGCGCCAGAGGCCGTACACGTCAGAGAGCACGTTTGCCTTGTCGACGGAAGTGAGTTTCTTCCGCCGCTTCATGGCGAGATCGAAGGCATATTCCTGTACCCGCCGTGCGCCTTCGCGGGTGATGACCCCTATCTGGTAGGCAAGTTCTTCCGCATCGCTCTCGATATCAAGGCCAAACTTCACGTTGTAGATATCGCGGACAACGGAGAGCTCGGTCTTCTGGCGCTTCCTGAACCGGGAGCCGATCCCGACATAGAAGTCCTCGGTGTTCTCCCGGACGACGACGAAGTCGATGTCCTCCGGCCTCTTCCCGGCGAGCGGGGTCTCTACACCGGAGAGAAGCCGGATCGGCCGGAGGTTGACATAGAGATCGAAGTGGAACCGGAGCGCAAGCAAAATCCCCTTTTCGAGGATACCTGGCGAAACCCTCGGGTCCCCGATTGCGCCAAAGTAGATCGCCCTGAACTTTTTCAGTTCTGCAAGGTCGTCCTCGGTTAAGAGTTCCTTTGTTGCAAGGTACCGGTCCGCCCCGACATCAAAATCCGTCCATTCGATGTCGAATCTGAACCGTTCCCCGGCCGCCTCAAGGACCTTTTTTCCTTCGGCCACGATCTCCGGGCCGATCCCGTCCCCGCCTATCGCCGCGATTTTGTACATACCAAAACCTCCTTTAACTGTTTTGCATACCCGACAAGCCCTGCCGCTTCGACAATGTTATACATGAACTCGGGGACCGGCTCGATCCGGTACTCCTTCCCGTCGACCACGATCTTTCCTTCGCGTTCCATGACGACGATGGAACTCCCGTCACGGATTGCGCCCGTGTCCGGGCAGACAAGGGGTAAAAGCCCGACATTGATGGAATTCCGAAAGAAGATCCGGGCAAACGACTGCGCTACAATGTACCGGACTCCCGCGCCTTTCAGGGCAAGCGGGGCATGCTCACGGGACGATCCGCAGCCGAAGTTCCTGCCGGCAACAATCACGTCCCCGTCCTTTGCAAGTTTCGAAAAATCGTCCCGTGTCCCTTCAAAGGCATGCTTTGCGAGTTCCTTCTCGTCATAGATGGTCAGGAACCGTCCCGGGATGATCGCATCTGTATCAATATCGTCGCCAAATTTCCAGACCCGCATGATCACACCTCCCTCGGATCGGTGATCTCGCCTGCTACTGCGCTTGCCGCCGCAGTCGCCGGGGAACAGAGGTAGACAAACGCTTCCGTGCTCCCCTGCCGGCCCCGGAAGTTCCGGTTCGAGGTCGAGAGCGAGACCTCGCCGGGTGCAAGCAGGCCGAACGAGCCGCCCATGCAGGGGCCGCACGACGGGGCTTCGACAAGTGCTCCGGCAGTCACGAATTTTTCGATGAGCCCTGCACGCAGGATCTTCAAGTATTCGTCCCGCGAAGAGGGGATGACGATTACCCGCACCTTGTCCGAAAACTTCCGGTCGCCAAGTACTTCGGCGGCTTCGGCAAAGTCCTCGAACCTGCCGTTCGTGCATGACCCGATGAAGACCTGGTTGACTGGTGTTCCGGCAACCTTTCCCACCGGCACGCCCTGGTCGACGTTGTGGGGGGTCGCCACCTGCGGCTCCAGTCTCCTGACATCGTAGCTGCGCCGCTCGCTGTAGGATGCATCGGGATCGCTTGCGAGAGCGATGGGTTTCATCTGCCGCCGGCTCTTCAGGTACTCCCAGGTTATGGCGTCCGGGGCGACAATCCCCGCCTTGGCTCCCATCTCGATCGCCATATTGCAGCAGGTCATCCTTCCCGGCATGGCAAGGTTCCGGATCGTATCGCCGCAGAACTCGATTGCCTTGTACGTCGCCCCGTCAGCACCGATATCGGCGGCGATCGAGAGGATCAGGTCCTTCGCCCCGACCCGTGGCTGGAATTTGCCGGTCACTTCCGCCTTTATGCTCTCCGGCACCCGGAAATAGAGGGCGCCGAACTTGAGTACGAATCCCATGTCGGTTGAGCCGATGCCGGTTGCAAATGCCCCGGCTGCACCGTACATGCAGGTGTGGGAATCCGCCCCGACAATGATCTCACCCGGCGCCGCATGCCCATTCTCCATCACGACCTGGTGACAGACCCCCTCGCAGACATCGTAGTTGTGGATGTCCTGTTCGGCGGCGAATTTCCGCATGTACACATGGTTCTTTGCCGCCTCGATAGAGTCCGCCGGGACCTGGTGATCGAAGAGCATGATGATACGCCGGGGATCAAAGACACGGTCTCCCCCCATCTCGTAGAACTTCTGTATGGCAAGCGGTCCGGTAATATCATGGATCATCGCGCCATCCACCGGTGCCATCACAACATCACCGGCTGAAATCGTGCTCCCGCACCTGCCGGAAAAGATCTTTTCTACGATAGTTGCTCCCATGCTGGTTCGGTATATTATGGATGCGACGGGCTAATCTAATTTTGCTGCACCAGATCTTTCAGATCCGGTTCCCGGGAGTTTTAATTCATACCGATGACTTCGAAAATAACTGTAGTTAAAGGTAGATTTAACAAAAACTGCTCACAATAGTAATCCGATCTACTATGAAATCCAGAATGTTCCTGCTCTTTGCAGCACTGCTGGCCGGAGCAATGCTCCTTGCCGCCCCGGTTTCCGCTGCCCTTCTTGGCACGGAAGACCGCGAGATCCATGCGACCGGCACCGGTTCCGTCATCGGGACGCCGGACCGTGCACAGGTCTCCCTTGGCATCGAGACCCAGAACGCCGATGTCAGGGTCGCCCAGCAGGAGAATGCCGCCCGCATGACGCAGGTCATGAATGCACTCACCGCCGCCGGCATCCCCAAGGATGCTTTCAAGACAACCGGGTATACGATTTACCCGGTGTATGAGTCGGCGGAGAAGACCGTATCCGACCAGAAGGTCGTGGCATACCGGGTGACCAACACCCTGACCGTGACCCTCCACGACGTAAGCAGGACCGGCGAGGTCATCGATATTGCCGTTGCAAACGGTGCAAACGAGGCAAACGCCATCCGGTTCATGCTCTCCGACGAACAGGCGCAGGTTCTCCGGACCGAAGCGTTAAAAGAAGCGGTTGAACGCGCCGGTGCAGATGCGAAGACCGTTGCAGCAGCGCTCCAGGTCCATCTCGGAAGTATCAAGAATGTCGAGATCAGCCAGGGATACTCCCCGATCCTGTACGAGAACTATGCCGTCAGCGCAAAGGCCGCCGATGTTTCGACACCGATTGAAGCCGGCGACGTGACCGTGACGGCAACTGTCACTCTCACGTACCTGATCCAGTAACTACCAAAACCTCTTTTCACAATCTTTTTAGGCAAGAAGCGTGATCATTCCTTACCTTGATACGTGTTAGTACCCGGAAGATCGCGGGTACACATATACAGGGACCCAATCATCGAATACCACAGAATCAGCGCATACAATAGGAATGATCGGCAATGGAGCGGAATATCGGTTTTAAGGAGCGCAGGTACATTGAGGAGTTGAGGATCCTCACCAAGGCAACAGCGCTTGATTGCGTTATCGACGACCGGTTCGAACGGGTCATCTACGTGATCCGGCAGGGCGACATGGGCCTTGCGATCGGCAAGAAAGGCGAGAATATCCGGCGCCTCCAGAATGTCCTTGGCAAACGGATCGAGATGGTGGAGTACGCGGAAACGCCGGAATCCTTTGTCACCAACATCTTCAAGCCCGCCGATGTCTCCGGTATCGAACGGCCTGCGGAAAACGGGCCGATCAACGTCTTTGTGAAGAAGAAGAACGATCTCGGCATCGCGATCGGGAAGGGCGGCTGCAATATCGAGAAGGCCCGGCTCCTCACCCGGAGGTTCTTCGGGTATGATGTCGGCGAGGTGCTGGTTGCACCCGAGGCAGCATGAACGAAAAACCTGATCCAAAAGTGATTGCCGACCTCTGGGCGGTGATCTGCGAGCGGGCAGAAAACCCGTCCGCATCGTCCTACACGAGCAGGCTTCTTACCGATCCCAAGGGGATTGACAAGGTGCTTGAAAAGGTTGGCGAGGAATCCACCGAGTTCATCCTTGCGGTCAAGAATGGTGTCCGGATAAGAACCGTGGAGGAATCTGCGGATCTCCTGTATCATTTCCTCGTGGCGCTGCGTGCCGCGGATGTCGATCTTGCCGATGTCCTTTGGGAGCTTGAAAAACGGAGGAAATAACCCTCTTACCTACTGCTTATAGAACGTTTCCAAATCGATGAGCGGGGGCAGATCCTCGTCCTTCTGCCCGGCAGAATCGAGGACTTCCTGCTCCACGGAGATTGGTGCCGCTGCCCGCAGGGCAAGCGCGATCCCGTCGCTTGGCCGGCAGTCGACCCGGATCTCCTGGTGATCTTTCAGAAGTACGATCTGGGCATAGTATACGCCGTCATTAATCGCATCGATCTGGAGGGAAGCGACAGAGATGCCGAACTTCTGGAATGCATCGATGAACAGGTCATGCGTGAAGGGGCGGGGGAGCATCTCCCCGCTTCTTGCATTCTGTATCGAGACCGCTTCCGAGATCCCGATGAAGATCGGGAGCAGCCGGGACGTCTCGTCACTCAGGATGACAACCGGCACCGATCCTGCAGGATTGAGCGCGACAAAGACTCCTTTCACACGACAGGGAACCGCGGTCATCAGTGGAGTGACATTACTCTCCAGCCTGATAAGCATTGAGGTAGGAACGGTCGACCGGGTGCCGGACCGGCTCCCGGCCCTATCCGGGAGGGTGCTGCTGCCGTGCGGCAGCCCTTGACTCCCGGCGGACAATGATGAAGCCGGAGATGAGACCTAAGATGATGTTGAAATAATAGAGGACTGTCCTCCAGATGACGATGAAGACCCCGAGGATCGCCGACGGGAGAAAGAGGCTGTACATGGACGCCGCACCCACTTCTGCAATGCCGGAACTGCCCGGGGTGAGCGGCATCATCATCAGGATGGCAAGCAGGAGGTTGATCACAAAGGATTCGAAGAAGAGCGGTGGCTGGCCAAGCCCGATCAGGATGAGCGATGCCGTGACGCATTCGGAGATCCAATAAAACAACGTAAAGATGAACCCCAGGAAAAGTCCGCCTTTTGCAGTTCTTGCAAACCTGCATAACGCCCTGTGGAAGTTGTCCACCTCGGAGACTATCCGGCGTTCCAGCACCGCGAACCGTTCTGCCTCCCAGTGCCGGGTGAAGAGCCGTGCCCCCCATACCATCGCCCGTTTCAGGAGATTCGGCCGGGTGGCAAAAACGAGGAACAGGAAAAGACACCCGATGACAAAGACGAGGGTTACGACCATGAGGGTCCCCGAGTTCTCGCCGATGCGTTTCCATTCCTCGTTGAGCATGACCATGGAAAACCCGGCGAGCAGCACGAGAATAATCCCGTCGAGCACCCGCTCCATGATCACGATCGCGGTTGCGTCCCCCAGCGGGACATCAGCCCGGTAGAGTTCGTGGATCCGGACCGGTTCCCCACCGGCCTGCGCCGGCGTGATCGCGGCGGCAAGCAGGTTTGCAAAGACAAGGTTCAGGCTGTAAAAAAACCCGATCCGGTACCCGAGAGAGCGGGACATCAGCTGGATGCGCCATGCCCAGAAACACATCGTTAAGATATGGAAGAGGAATGCCGCAAGCAGGAAGACCGGGTTAATCTTTTCGAGGGACGATATGGTCTCATCGTTGATGGTAAACGCAAGGACGACAACGAGCACTGCGACGGAGAAGCCTATCGAGAGCAGGAGCCATTTGCGTTGTGTCGGATCCATCAATTCTCCAGAAAACCGGAAGCCGGCATGTCTTCAGGAAGGTTATAGAACAAAGTATATACTCTTTTTAGTTATCTGCACGGCATTCCGCATTCCGGATCTGCTGGAGTATCGTTCATCCTATCGTAAAGATGTCGCGGTTGGCGGTTACCGTGTACAGTCCTGCCCGGACTCCGGCGTCAAGCCAGCCATGCCCGTAACTGAAGCAGGCAAGGGCGTTCTCAGGTTCTTCCCGGGCAAGGTATCTCCTCCCCTGCCGGGCATAGAGCGCGGTAACAACCCCAACCCGTTCCGCGGCAATATACAGGGCGGTTCCCGTCTCTGGCGCCGGCCGGACCGAGTCCCGGGCAGTTGCAAGCAGGCGATCGTAACGGTGTGTCTTCTCGCTGAGCCGCGCAAAGGCATCCGGGGGCAGGGGATCCACCGGTTGACCGGGCAGGCACCGGGGAGCAGCGATACACACCAGCCCGCAGGAAGCGCCGCAATGGAGCCACCCCTCGCCGTAACAGTATGCCGCGAGGGCATTGACAAAATCCCCGGAAGAGAAGAAGGCGTTCCCGTCGGCAAGATAGGCGCGGGACATCGTGAGGTTGTCGCTGGCAGCCATAAAAATGCCGGTCCGCTCAGGAGCCGCGATTCCTGTACCGTCCAGTTCCTCTCGCAGGAGTTCTCCCAGCCTCTTGACGTTCATAGGCCGGCAAACAACTCCAGGTACCTATGTTCCATGTCATGCAGCTCAGCCGGGACAATGAGGATATGGAGGGGAGACCCGAAATCGATCCGCCGGACTGCGTCGGCCGGGCCGGCGCCAACTACGGGCGCACCGGAACCCGCACGGGCAACGCCGATATAGAGGGGGATGGTTGTCCCGGTCTTTGCCGCGAGCCCTTCGAGCAGGCCGACGGCTTCCGGAACCGTCATGAACCGGTCTTTCTGGATGTCGAGATAGACAAGCGTATGGAGGTTCTGCGCAAGGTTCTTTGCGATGACCTCGACCGGGGTTACCGGCGCCCAGTTCTTCTGCGGGAACGGGAGCGAACAGGACTTCCCGAACCGGTAGTTCTGGAGCCCGGTAAGGCCGCAGACGGCACTCATGATCGAGGCACCGTGGATGATCGCGGTTGCAATCCCCCGTTCCGCCGCCCGGATCCGGAGATCGATGTGGGTTGTCGAGACCATCGGGTCGCCGGCGATGAGGAGGACGGCGTTTCCCGTCGCTGCTGCATCCAGAACGTCATCGGGGTGCTGTTCGATATCTTCCCGGAAGAGCACCCGGACCGGCCGGTTGTACCGGTGCTCAAGGTCCTGCACGGTTGCACCCATGAGCCGTGAGGTGTATCCTTCGAGAAATACCGCATCCGCTGCGGTTATGCAGGAGAGCCCTTTTACTGAGATATCGTCCGCATCGAAAAGGCCGAGGCCGACAAAGGTGAGCATGGAGATACCGCTTTGAAATCTTCTCCGGAACAATCTTTCGTAAGGACGGTTATAAGGGCTCCGGTAACTCCCCTTCAGAACCGCTCGCAGGATTTCCCGGAGGTCCAAACCGTCCGGGAAGTCCGGGTCATCGGTATTTCCCGGAAAGGGGGATATGCCCGCCTCTCCCCGCTCACAGGAAGAGGGAGAGGATCCTGGACGCAGCTGCACCAAGGACAATTGCGAGCCCGGTCTCTGCGGCGGTTACGAGAAATGCCTTCTTCCAGCCGAATTCCGTAATAAAGACGCCTATCGTCGAGATGCAGGGCGTGTAAATCATCGCAACAAGGGCAAAGACAATCAGCTGCACCGGGGAGAGGACCGAGGAAAAGATCATTGTCCCGAACAGGGCTGCAAGCGTCAGGATCGTGATCTCCTTTCGGACAATGCCAAAAACAAAGACAACCCCGGTTACGGCCGGGAGCCCGAGCAGGAGCACGGTTATTGGCGAGAGCGCCGCGTTGATCGGGTCGAGCAGCCCGGCGCTGTATGCCCCGCTGATCGCAACCCCTCCAATGATATACGCGGGGAGCACGATCCAAAGAAGGGAACTTGTCCGCGCCCAGGTCTGCGTAAGCACGACCTTTGGCGACGGGACATGATAATCCGGCATCTCCATGATGAGACCGACGGGTTCGCCCGGGATTGCTTTGTATGCGATCCTCCCGACCACGATGATGAGCAGGATATCGAAGGCGTAGAGGGCAAGCGCCCACCAGATGCTGACAAAGGCTGCGACAACACTGAGGATAACGATTGTCCTTGCCGAGCAGGGGATGAGGGTTGTCAGGAACGCGGCAGTGAGCCTCTGACGGCCGGATTCGAGGATCCGGCACGAGAGGCAGGCCGGTACCGTGCAGCCAAAACCGAGGATGAGCGGGATGATCGCCTTGCCGTGCAGGCCGAGCCGGTGCATCATGCGGTCGAGCATCACCGAGATCCTGGTGAGGTAGCCCGAGTCCTCGATTGCCGAGAGGAAGAGGTAGAACGGGAGCACGTACGGGATGATCAGGGTTATGGCGGCAACAAGCCCGGTCCATGCGCCATTTGCGAGGATCTCGCCTGGGGATCCGGCGACAAACGGGGGGGCCGGGGCGATCCTGGAAAGAAGATCGGTGAGAAACCCCGAGATCGCCGCACCGACAACGAATGTCCAGACAAGGAGGCCGCCGATCACGAGAAAGACAAGGATATACCCGGTGACCGGGTGGAGCGTGAGCCGGTCGATCCTGTCCGAGAGGGAGATGTCGCCGGCCGATGCGGGATGGATGTCCATGACACTGCGGGCGATGCGTTCGGCGGCATGGTACCGTTCCCCGGAGAGGACGATCCCGGCCGGTTCCCCGTGCATCTTCTCGAGTTCGGCGCTGAACTGGCGTGCAGCGGCAGCCGCCGGGTCACCTTTCTCCCTGGTAAGCAGAGGCGCATCGGGATCGCCTTCAAGGAGCCGGATTGCAACCGGGCGGCGCCTTTCCGGCCGCACATCTTCCGGGAGGAGTGCAGCCAGTTTCCCGATCCGGTCTTCGACCTCCTTTCCGTAGGTGATGAGATGGGGAAGTGTCTTCTCTTTTGCGAGCGCAACGATGGCATCGGAGAGCTCGGTAATCCCCTTCCCGTGGATGGCGACAGTCGGGATGACCGGGACCCCCAGCAGATCAGAGAGCTTCTCCGGATCGATCCGGATCCCTTTCTCCGCCGCAAGATCGGTCTGGTTCAGCGCGATGACGACCGGAACGCGCAGTTCGAGGAGCTGGAGTGTGAAGAAGAGGTTGCGCTCAAGCGCGGAGGCATCGAGGATGTTGACGACAACATCCGGCCGGTTTTTCAGGATGAACTCCCGGGAGACCCGTTCTTCGGCCGAGAAGGTCGTAAGCGAGTAGATCCCGGGCAGGTCAGTGATCCGGATCCGGTACCCATTGTGCAGGAGAACTCCCCCCGCGCATTCCACGGTCTTTCCCGGCCAGTTCCCGGTCGGCTGCCCGGCTCCTGTCAGCTGATTGATCGTTGCGCTCTTCCCGACATTGGCGTTGCCGGCGAGGGCAACGGTGAAATCCACGGGCTCTCCCTCCGTTCCATCAAGAGCCCCGGTAAAAAGATCCTGGACCCACCGGTGCCGCTTCGGCTCTGCCATCAGGTCTTCACCGGTTCCGGGGAGATGAAGATGTTGTCTGCAATCGCGCGGTCGATGGCAAGTTTTGTCCTTCGGACCGCGATCTCGACCGGGCCGTCCATCGGGGTCTTGCGTACAAGGGAGACCGCCGTCCTGATGGTGAGGCCGAGATCGGAGAGGCGCTTCACGACCTTCTGGTCGCCCCGGATGAACGCGATAGTGCCGCCCTGCCCCGGTTCAAGGTCCGAGACCGGCACGATCGGTTCTTCCCGCCGTTCGGATGGCTCCTCCTTGCCGGTGAGGCAGCCGGTACAATCGGGCACCTCCTTGTTGCAGGGCAGGATGGGGCTCCCGTGAGGGCAGCGGGACGGGGCATGGAGCATCTTGCAGAGCGCACACGCGGTCTCGTCCGAGATCGTGTGTTCCATCCTGCATGCCTCGTCATGCACATTCTCACCGTTGATCTTCAGCACATCCGAGAGGAACACTTCGAGAAGCCGGTGGCGGCGCTTGATGCCCTCGGCTTTCTCCCGCCCCCGGTCCGTCAGGGTAGCGCCCCGGTACGGTTCATAGTTCACGTACCCTTTCTCCGACAGGTTCTGGAGCGCCTCGGTAACGCTTGCCGGTGAAACCTTCAGGCACCGGGCGATGGAGGATGTCTTTGCCGTCCCGTCCTTTTCGCCGATGTCATAGATCGCTTCAAGGTACTCTTCCAGCTGCTCGGATGTCATCGGCCGGATATTTAGGAATCCCTAAATAAATAATTTTTCGGCTTGCCTAAAACTCCCGGATCGTTTCTGTACCTGTTACGGTTTATCGTCATGTCCGGATATACCAGATTTCCAATGGAATAAAAAGACTATCTAGGATCGGCGGGTAATCAGGTACCAGTACATGATCTACTGGCTCTATGAACAGCTGCTCCGCCGGCAGATTGCCATGCTGCCTGCGCACATCTGTTTCATGATAAACGGGCGGGACATGGCTGAAGCCCCGGAGAAACTGCTCGCGGTCACCCGGTGGTGCGCGGAGATCTCTTCCGAGGTGACAAGGAAGAACCCTTCGGGGGAAAATGCCGTGAAAGGGCTCACGTTTCACATCAGCACCCGGAACCCCGGAGAGATGGAGCGCTGCCTGCCGGCCATCCGGGCAATCGGCGCGGTAGCCTGCCTGTACCTCCATTACCGTGACAAGGAGGAGCAGATCGGCACCGGCCTTCCGGTCGTTGTTGCCATCGGCAAGAGCGGGCGGGAGGAGATCACGGCATGTATCCGGAAGATGGCAGAGGATGGTGTTGCGCCGGGGCAGGTCGATGAAAACCTGCTGGAATCCTATTTAACCTTCAAGTACGCCCCGGATATTGTGGTGAAAAGCGGGGGCGATCACCTGACGGACTTTTTGATCTGGCAGTCGGTATATTCCGAGATCTTCTTTTCGGACGTGAACTGGAAATATTTCCGGAACGTGGATTTCCTCCGGATCCTGCGCGATTACCAATCCCGGGTCAGGAGGTTCGGGACATGACCCCGGGCTACCGCAGTCTCACGTTGTTCCAGTACTGGATGCCGTCAGCAACGCTCTCGTCCATAACGAGCCGGTTCTTCAGGAAGACGGAAAACACCCTCTTGTCAGGAACCGTCCCCTGCCTGCCTGCGTTTGCCTTCCACCAGCGGGAGAAGAGCTGGTAGAGTTCGTCCTTTGCAATCCGGTCCGATTCCCCGTCGCTGGTTCTTGCGATCCGTTCTGCGACAAACTGCCGGATCAGGTTGTCCTTTCCCACCTTCTGCGGGGATTTCTTCTGGGATCTCCCTCCGGCCTTATGGCCTGCCGCAGGGACCGGCACGGCTGGTTCAGGTTCCGGACCGGTTGTTTTTACCTGCACACTTTGCTCTTCACCAGGAACCGGGGCGGGGACCGGCTTCACCTTTGGCGCGGGCTCCTTCCTGATTTTCAGGATCCGGGCGGGGGTTGCCGGGTCCTCCGCGTTCAGGACCGGGTTTTGGGATCTTCCCGCCCCCCCGGTTTTGGATCCGGTTCTTCCTGCCCCCTCTTTTGCAATGATGACCGGGCTTTCATACGCCTTCTCCGGGTTCTTCTGCTGGGTATATTCGATCCCAAGTCTTCCGGCAAGCGCACGGTTGCACTCGCTGCTGATGTCGATTCCCTGCTCCTCCGCAAGGGTAAAAATATCGCTGCGGATAAGGACTGTTGCCCGGCGCCACTTTACGCCCCCGGTAGAATCGGAAGTCATGTTCTCTAATCTTCTATTCAAGTCATGGAGATATAGAGGCAGCGGTGCGGGGGGTGAAGGTGAACCGGGGGTTACGGAATGCCGTTTCAGGAACGGGACTGTATCCTCTGGTCGTACACGCGGATCGCCCGCAGGAGATCGATCTTCCTGAAAAGCGGCCAGTACGGCGCACAGAAGTACACGCAGGACTCATGCCCGTTTGCAAGCCATGGCAGGAAGTTCGAGGTGCGGCACTCGTTCCCGGTCCGGATGATGAGATCGACAGGTGGGATACCCTTGCGGTCATGCAGGTACCGTTCGACCATAGGGACATCGATCTCGGAAGGGGAAAGCGAACCGTCTTTTACAGAAGCGAGGATATCGCGGGTGGCGAGCACGATCTCGTTTCTCCCGCCGTACGCGATTGCGACATTCAGGGTAAACCCGTCGTAGTCTTTTGTCGCCTCCTCCGCATCCCGGATCGTTTTTTGGAGATCTTCGGGTAAGAGCGAGATATCCCCGACCATCTGGACGCGGATCCGGTACCGGTGCACCCGTTCATCGCTGATGACGGAGAGGAACCGTTCCTTGAACAACTGGAAAAGGTTATCGACTTCCTGCTTGTCCCGCCGGAAATTTTCTGTCGAGAAGGAGTAGAGGGTGATATGCCGGATCCCGAGATCGTGCGCCCAGTCGAGCATCTCCTCAGTCTTGTCTGCACCGGCCCGGTGACCGGATGCCTTGTCGATGCCCAGCGCTTTTGCGTACCTCCGGTTCCCGTCCTGGATGATGGCGATGTGGCGCGGGATGTGCCGGCACTGGACCTTTAAAAACCGCTCATAGGCCGGTTCGAGCAGACGTTCCCGGATCACAGCGGCGTCACCTCGACAACGATCCCGCCATCGGGGTAGCGTTCGACGACATATTTTTTCCCGGGGAGGCGGTCCCTGGCATCGGCAAGGAGCCACCATGCGGTCTCGATCCGGTCGCCAAGGTCTGCAAATTCCCCCTCTCCGAACTCCGCGACGCAGGATCTCCTGCACGCCTCGCGGTCGCCTTCGGACGGTTCCCACACTCCGTAGACGATGGTGCCGTCATCTGTAATCTCGTCGAAAGGCCGCGCCGTGTTCTTCGCGATTCTTTTTAACCGTTCCCGCAACTGGACCGAATCCTTGAACGACGAGGAGCACCAGTGGACCTTCGGATCGGAGAGGAGCGGTTCAGCCCATTCCCGCGCACCAAGAACGGCGTTATGGACGTCGTCGGCAAGGACATACCCCCGGTCCCGCATCGCATCGGCGTTGGTCTCGCCCCATTCCAGTTCGTTGATGTTGAGAAAGTCGAGGTACGGGAGCGCTGCCGCAAGATGCGAGAGCCCGGGAAGCGCCGGCACCTCGAACCCGGTCTCAAACCCGCGTGCTTTTGCACGCTTAGCCGCTGCAACGTACTCCGAGTTTTCGATATCCCCCCAGCACTCGTGCGGGGGATGGAGCCGGATCTCGTCGACAAGCCCCGCAAGACGTTCCAGTTCCTCATCGGATGGCGCCTTTGCCGTGTACAGGTGGATCTGGTGGGCTTTCCCGAAATGGTCCTTCAAGAGCCTGCAGTACCCGGCGACGCGATCCAGCACCATAAGGGGTTCTCCGCCGGTAATCCCGGTCCCTTCCGCGTTCATCGATTCTGCGACTTTTACAATCTCTTCCGGCTTCCCGATCCGGTGCTCGTT
>CAZNLI010000007.1:21527-47344 GCA_964574125.1 uncultured Methanoregula sp. | reverse complement strand
TCGGGCGTGCCATCTCGGCAGCGCGTTTCCCGACATCCGGGTACCCGCCGGCGCCAAGGCCTTTTGTCAGGGATTTTCCAATCAGCACACGTTTGTCGGCTTGTACCATGTCAAGGTGCTGCTTGTCGGTGTTGATTGCAATGGTCTCTGCACCCGCTACCCCCATGTGGTGGATACGGTTGACCGTGTTGTTGCCTGCACCGCCGCAGCCGATAATGACGATCCGTGGCTGGCCGACGAAGTCATCTTCCATCGTGTTGGCGCCGGCTTTACTGATCTCTTTCTCAAGCTCGGCGTTTTTTAAGGCGTCGTTAATAATGCTCTGCATGTCTCTACCCTCTCAAACCTTAAATGAAACCTGGTCGCTTTCCTTCAGGACACGGTTGGCACGTTTCTCAACGAGATCGCGGACTGCGGCCCGGACCGCTTCGGATGTGCTCGGGTACTCCCCGGCATCCACCAGCTGCTGGAGCATGCTGATCTGCTGTTCGGGCAATCGCAGGGTGATCCGTTGCATCGTTTGTACCTCTGAAGTCTGACATATGTCAGACAATTGTCGTACATATGTCAGACGTAAAGACTCTTTGTGTCTGACTGAACCAGATGAAACAAAATAACACATTAATGTATAAAAACTTTGTTCCGTGCATGCATTTCCCCCTTCAAAACGCATTTATGGATGCCAATGCAAACAAAAAGGTGATTATCAGGATTTTTCATGATTCCGGATACGGGGAAAAAGGTAATTCACGGGGGATCCGGGAAACGGGAGTGTGAAAATACCCGGAAAAAAGTGCTGGATTTCAGCGCGAGCGTCAATCCCTATCCCCCGGTCTTCTCCTGGAACTGCGATCCCTTCTTCCTGGAACACTATCCCGATGACAGTTATTCCCGGTTAAAAAAGGTCATTGCGCGGACATTCCACCGGCGGCCGGACGAGATCTGCGTTGGTAACGGATCCATCGAACTCATCCGCACCTGCTGCAAGGTCACCCTGACCGGCGGGCAATCGTCATACTACACTGAGACGCCGACATTTGGCGAGTACGCGTATTCGGCAGACCTTTACGGGGGGAGAAGGACTTGGCGCGCTGCCGATGCGGATCTCCTCTTCATCTGCAACCCGAATAATCCCACTGGCGCACTGCGTTCGCGTGAGGAGATGCTGGGATTGCTTGAAAACCTGAACAACAAAAGCCTTCTCTGCGCGGACGAGGCATTCATCGAGCTTGCGGATCCGGTGCAGAGCGTCGTATCCGAACTTATCGATAACCTTCTTGTCCTGCGTTCTCTCACCAAGTGCTTCTCGGTCCCCGGTATTCGGTTCGGCTATGGGTTTGGCAGCCCGGATCTCATCGCCGACATTGAAGCGGCACGGCTTCCCTGGACCGTGAACTCCTATGCCGAGGCATTTGCATTCCAGGCATTCCGCCACTACGACGAACTCGCAGAATCCCGCCGGCTTATTGCAAAAGAGCGGATGTTCCTTTCGGATGCGCTCGTTTCGATGGGATTTTCCTGTGCACCGTCGTCTACAAATTTCCTTCTTGTGGATACCGGAAGGGACGTACGCAATCTCTGTGAGAAAATGAGGAGAAAAGGAATCCTCCTGCGCGACTGCACATCGTTCGGGCTCCCGACAAAAATCAGGATCGCCGTCCGCACGAGGGAAGAGAACGAGATTCTCATCCGGGAACTTGGTCCATGCTTGCACTGATCATGGCCGGGGGCAGGGGGAGCCGGCTCAATCTCGGGGAAAAGCCCCTTGTATCCGTTGGCGGAAAGCCCATGATCGCCCGCGTCATTGAGGCATTCCGGTCCTCCGGATGTAAGGTGGTTGTTGTTGCATCGGAAAATACTCCCATGACCCGGAACTGGTGCCGCACCATGAAGATCGACATAGTCCTCTCTGACGGACTTGGCTACATTGAGGACATGGTTGCAGCCGTTACCGATCTGGAAGAGACCGGTCCCCTGTTTGTATCGGTCAGCGATATCCCGTGCGTGAATGCCCGAATTATCAAAAAGATCGGGACCGCTTACGAAAATGCCGGGAAAGATGCCTGTTCAACCTGGATTCCCGTTACCCTTGCACGAAATCCCCGGGATTCGGAATATGTCGAACAGGTTGACGGTGTCGATGCATATCCGGCAGGGATCAATATCCTCAGGGGCGACATCATCAGCCGGCCGCAGGAAGAAATCAGGCTCCTCCTTGCTGAAAAACGGCTTGCGCATAACATCAACACCCGGGCCGATCTCCGGTATGCAGATACTTTTTTCCGGGAGCACGGGGAATAAACTCCTTAGCTGCTCATTCCCCGGGCTGAACAGGAATCCCACCATTTGGCTTAATCAGGTAAAATACCCCAGAATCGGGATGATTTACGAGAACGCATATTAACCCGCTTCTCCTATATATCTCATTACTATGGCAGTATCTCAGGAGATCGAGCTCTCGGGCCATATCATTGACTCCGGGATCATGACCCAGGTCATGGACAAAGTCATGGATATGGGGGGGAATTTCGAGATCCTGATCTTCGATATCGGCAAGGAAAAGACTGACCCGAGCTATGCACGTCTCAAAATAAATGCTGCCAACCGGGATAAACTCAAAGCCATCCTCTCCGAACTCCACCGGCTCGGTGCCCGCCCCCTTGATGTCAAGGACGTTCACATTGTTGCTGCCGAAGGAGATCGTATCCTTCCCAAGGGATTCTACTCGACCACGAACCATCCCACCGAGATCAAATTCTCCGGCGAATGGATCCCGGTCGAGTCTATCGAGATGGACTGCACCATCATCATTGACCGTCAGGCAAAACGGGCACGCTGTTCCCCGCTTGGGAAACTGAGAAAGGGCGAATACGTGGTTGTCGGCGAGCAGGGCGTGATGGTGCACTACCCCGAACGTCCCCGCGAGCAGACGACCTTCGAGTTCATGCACGGTACCGTTTCATCGGAACGCCCGATCGAGACCCTGATCGCAAAGATTGCGCGCGAAATCTTTGAAGTTCATAAAAAAGGCGGGAGGATTGTTCTTGTCGGCGGACCTGCCATCATCCACACAGGCGCGTCAAAATCCGTTGCGGAGATGATCCGCAAAGGCTACATCAACGCCGTCCTTGCAGGCAACGCGCTTGCCACCCACGATATCGAGTACAATCTCTATGGCACATCGCTCGGGATGGACATCTCCACGGGAAAACCGGTGATGGGCGGGCACAAGAACCATTTCTATGCAATCAGCGAGATCATCCGGGCGGGTTCCATCAAAGATGCTGTCGAAAAGGGGCAGGTCACCGGCGGGATTATGTACGAATGCATCAAAAACAATGTTCCCTTCGTTCTTGCGGGATCGATCCGGGACGATGGCCCGCTGCCCGAGGTGATCACCAATACCATGGATGCCCAGGATGCCATGCGTGTCCAGTTGAAGGGATGCGATATGGTACTGATGGTTGCAACCCTGCTGCATTCGGTTGCAGTCGGCAACTGCCTGCCGTCCAGCGTCAAGACGATCTGCGTCGATATCAATCCCGCATCGCTCACGAAACTGATGGATCGCGGGACGGAACAGGCGATCGGCATCGTCAGTGATGCCGGGACATTCTTCCCCCTGCTTGCAAAACAGCTGGATCTCCTGAATCTGACGGTCATAAAAAAATAAGAGTTTAAAAGGATTACCGGGTCAGCGGCATGGCAAACGGCCGCTCGTGATCCAGCACAAATTCCCATTCCTCTTTACAGGGGCAGTCGGTCTCCATCAGCGCTGCGATGAGTTCCCGGTCCCCGTTTAACGAGTAATCCCTGATCCCGGAGACGAGGTCCTTATCGCACGAACCGCAGTTATGGGGACCGCGGATCCGTCCCCCGCCAACCGGGTCACAGGTGACAGGGACCGGTGCGTCTTTGAGGATGGAGAGTACGCTCCAGAGATAGGGCGGGCGATATGCCCGCTGCTTCCAGTACGATTCGAGCTCGGTCCTGCCCTGCACCGTGCAGGGGTTCATGGAGATGAGATCCGCGTACCCGGAAGCTGCCCGGATTGATGCATTCATGTCATCGAGCGCTTCCCGCTCGGTAAGAAAAAGCGGTTTGTGCAGAAGGTATGCCTTGATCCCTGCACCCGCGCTCCGGGCACGGGAACATGCATCACAGAAATCCCGGAACATGAAACCCTTCCGGATGCATTTCTCGCGGATCCGGTCGCTGGTTGTCTCAAGCCCGATTGCGCAATAGACCGGGATCTTCCATGAACCGTCATCAATCTCTGCAATCCATGACGTAAGCGACTCTTCCGTAACAAACTCCGGGCGCGTCTCTGCGATGACAACCTTCCCCCGGAACGCCCGGGCGATCTCCGTCCGCACAGACGGGGGGATTTCGCGGGGATCGAAAAAACTTCCCGAAGTGAAAATTTTCACCATCCGGTACTGGTCCTGCCGGTAGGTTGCCATAACCCATGCGAGCTGGGAGAGGAGATACTCGTCATAAGCGCCCGGCCCTGATGCCGGGGTATACCGTTCATGGCGGTAACTGCACATGAAGCACCGGTTCCAGGCGCACCCTGCAGTCCGGAAGATGACGGTTAAGCAGGGGAGGATCTCGTCGCTGAGGCGATCGCTTCCGAGCCACGAAGCCATGGGACGGGTTGGTTCTTTGGAAATCATTAACAGTCTAGTAGTTGACCTTAGTGCAATGTATAAGCTCGTCCTGTCATTGCTGGGACTTGTCTTTTTATGCGGGGCCGTATCAGCGTACCAGATCAACATCGATGCGCCCGCCACCCTCACGGTAGGAAAACCACTCATTGTTTCCGGAACCACCAATTTCGGGATCGGTACTCCCATCGATGTCGTCCTCTACCACCAGCTGACAAGCACGACCGAGATAAAACGGAAGATCGCCTACGTGCAGTCCGACCATACCTTCCGTGCCGTCTTCGATACGACAAACCTTGAAAAAGGTATCTACAAGGTCGAAGTGCCGGCAAGCGGGCTTGGGGATTCTGTCAACATGCGACAGGTCGAACTGGTCGACCGGTCTGACGAGATATACCTGTACCCGGGTGTCACGCCGCAGGAATTTACCGGAACACTCGCAATTTCCGGTACGCTTGCCGGAAACAAGAATACCGGCATCCAGGTTGAGGTGACCGGGCCGGACGGTTTCCGGGTCTTCGGTCCCAAGTTCATACCGACCGATGCTTCGGGCATCTTCACGCTGCAGCTCCCCATAACGGCTGTCGGCACATACCAGGTTGGGTTCACGGACACCCAGGGGTATATCGGGACCAGGGCGATCGTTGTTACCGGTGGCATCGCAACCGGAATCCCGTCTGCCACACCTTCCGTTATAAAACTCTCTGCCCATGCAAAATCTTCCCGCGACGCCCCGGCTTATTTCGAGGTGAGATCCGGTTCCGGGACCATGGCAGTCTATACCTCATCGGATATCAACTGGGTCATCGAGTACGCTGATAAAACCGGTACCGTTCATACGGTCAACGATCACGGGGAACTCAACCCCGAACAGGTCGAGATACCGGGTGATGGCGGCCCGGTGTATTTCAAAGTGTATCCGTACCTTGGCTCCGACATCGGTGAAGTCTTCCTGTATGTCGAGAACGCCCGGTCCCTCCAGGTGAGCCCGACGGTCCCTGCGGTGTTCCAGGGATCCAATGTCAATATAGCAGCAGCCCCTGCGACGCAGGCACCGTTAAGCCCGGTTGCCGCTCTCGGTGCTCTTCTTTCTGTTGTTTTTCTCCTACGCTTCCGGAAATAAGACAATTAAAATTCGGGCACAGGGATCCGGTGACGTGTTATCCCATAAAAATCCGGTTTTAAGAAGGCTTTTTTAGATTGCCAGACAAATGCGTATTCCTGGCCGGGGTAGTCTAGTCCGGGAAGGCGTTGGTCTTGAAAACCAATGGTGCCCTGCACCTCAAGAGTTCAAATCTCTTCCCCGGCGTAAATTTTTTATACATCCATACATCGTATACGTCCTTGTCCGAAACATCGGTTCATTGTGTTACCAGCAGCACGTTGATCGCATCACTGTTTTTATCAACCGCAGGAACCCAATAGTACAGTTTAATACAAGAGGATCGTCAATGTGTGTGGCTGTTCCGGCGGAAGTGCTGGAGATTAAGGAGGGAAATGTCGGGGTTGTCGATTACGGTAACCTCCGGCAGGAAGTGCGGCTCGATCTCGTTGATGTGAAGATCGGGGAATTCGTGCTCGTCCATGTCGGTTTTGCCATCCAGAAGCTCTCCCGGGAAGAGGGGCTTGAGACACGGGAGATCTTCAGGCAGGTATATGCGGCACTGGAGGAGTGATGCACGAGTACGGGATCGCCTATGACCTCTATGCCACGGCACGCCGTGCCGCACTGGAGAACAAGGCCGATCGCGTGCTGAAAGTCAATGTCGATGTCGGAAAGCTTGCCATGGTGAATCCGGAACAGGTGATGTTTCTCTTCAACATTATCCGGGAAGACGATCCTCTCTTTACAAAAACCACGCTTGAATGCCGCGAGGTTCCCCCGGAGACCTCCTGCTCCTGCGGGTACCACGGGACCGAGATCCATGTCTGCCCGGATTGCGGGGCGCTTCCGGAGATCGTCAAAGGCAGGGAGATTGTTGTGACAAATATCGAGATCGAGGTGGACGATTAGATGAAAGTATCCATGATGCATGGTGCCGGCGGGGAAGTGATGGGAGAACTCCTAAAGACCCTGACACGGTTCAAAAACAACAATGCCGGAGGAGTAGGCCTTGAGGCGCTCGATGACGGAGCGGTGATCCCGTTTGCCGGGCAGAACCTTGTTTTTACGACGGACTCGCATATCGTCCGCCCGATATTCTTTCCAGGGGGGGACATCGGACGGATTGCCATCTCCGGTACGGTCAACGATCTCGCCATGATGGGTGCAGAGCCCATCGCGCTCTCCTGCGGGATGATCATTGAGGAGGGCTTCGAGATCTCCGACCTCGAGCGGATCGTAGCATCGATGGATAGTACGCTTGGCGAGGCGGGAGCAAGCCTCGTTACCGGCGATACCAAGGTGATGGAGAGAGGCGCCATTGACGGCATCGCGATCAATACCGCGGGGATTGGCGTTGCGAGCACTGTGATCCGCGACAACGGGCTTATGCGAGGGGATGAGATCATTGTCTCCGGCACGCTTGGCGATCACGGGATCGCGATCATGGCGCACCGGGAAGGATTCGATCTCGGCGAACAGATCCAATCGGATGTCTCGCCCCTGAACAGTCTGATGGAGAAGGCTCTTGCCGCCGGCACAATCCATGCCGCCAAGGATCCCACGCGGGGCGGTTTTGCCAACGCGATCAACGAGATGGCACGTAAAAGCAAAGTCTCCGTACGGGTCCGCGAGACCGATCTCCCGATCCGCAGGAGCGTCCGGAGCGCTGCAGGCATGCTGGGCATCGATCCCCTCGAAGTGGCAAACGAGGGAAAAGTTGTCATGGGCGTCCCGGCTTCCGATGCCGATTCGATCCTTGCCGCACTCCGGTCTCACAAGTACGGGAAGGATGCCGCGATCATTGGCACGGTTGTAAAAGGTTCCAACGTCATCATGGAGACCTCGATTGGGGGCGAACGGTTCATCGAACCGCCTATGGGAGACCCGGTGCCCCGGGTCTGTTGAATGTCCGGGTGTTTTTTTATGTACCGTATCGCGTCGCTGGTGTAGACTGAATCTATTTTTTACCCGGAACAATAACACTATACATGAGGGGCTCGACCCATGAAGGATAAGAACCCAGCTGCCGGTGGATCTGATGAGGAGAGACAGAAACCGAAGATCAGCCGGGGCGTCATTGCAGGGATTGCAATCCTGCTTATCGCAGCCGTCGTCTTTGCTGTCATATTGTTAGGAAATACAGGAACAAATATATCGTCGCAGAATTGCGATACGCAGACCGGAACCTGTGCGCTTACAACGTGGACGACAGCGACACCGGTGGTTCCTGTAAAATCGGCACGGCCCTTGGTTGAGCTCTGGATCATGTCGTTCTGCCCGTATGGCGTTCAGATGGAGACGGTTTTCAGGCCGGTTGCTGAACTGTTGGGCACCAGCACCGATATCAGGGTGCGGTACATCGCTACGGTTTCAGGCACCGATCTCTCGACCGCAAAGTCCCTCCACGGGAATGCCGAAGCGATCGAAGATGTCCGCCAGCTCTGCATTGCCTCGCATGCACCGGAGAAGTACTGGAGTTATATCGCTGCTTTCGATGCGCAGTGCTATCCGGTATGGACAAACCAGACCCTGCTCTCTTCCTGCCAGGCGAAGGTAATCTCGGATCTGGGTATTCCCGCCGACAGTATCAGCCAGTGTATCACGGGATCCGAGGGTTTCAGACTGCTAAAATCTGAATCCGACCAGGCCAGCAGCACCGGGACTACGGGATCCCCCACACTCTATATCAACGGCCAGAAGTATACCGGTAGCCGGAACCCGGAGGCGATCAAACAGGGGATCTGCGGGCACTTTGATGTGGCACCCGCCTCCTGTAACACCAATCTCACCACCCAGACGGCGGCAGCATCGGGAAGCTGCTGATTTTTTCTTCCGTTTCGGTCAAGAGACCGACTGGACAAGGAATTCCCGTCAGCCAGGACTGGGGATAAAGAATCCGTTTTTTAGGAAAACCGTCTTTTTCAGGGAACTGTTGTACCCCAGAATGGCGACAGGATTCTTGGGATCAAAAGAATCAGGCAAGGAATGATTCGAGGAGGGCGAGAGCTTCCCGTTCGCGGGATCCCCCGCATTTTTTTACGATTCTCCGGTTGTAATCGATGAGATTTCCAAGTTCCGGATCCTTTGTGATCCGGTACCGGGTCGCATGGACGGTCGCCTCGATAATGGCAGAGAAGCCCCGGTTGACCGGGTGCGGCCGGCAGGTGATGACCTTCTCAAGGATGGGGACGAGCCGTACAATCATCGATTCGGATCCCCGCTGTTCGATGATTGCGGAAAACGCGATCCACGCCTCCGCATCCGCGAGCCGGTCCATCGGGGTGCCGTTGACGGTCTCCCCATAGAATGCAGATCCGGGCAGGTCGGAGAATGCCGTCCTGACATACATCACCGGGTCATGGATGATGTTTGCAACAATCCAGCGGTCCCGGGCAATATTCTTCTCCGTGTGGGACCCGGTAAAGCAGACCAGCCGGAATATCCCGTCCCGGCAGATGATCCCCATGGGTGCCGCATTGCCCCGGGTGGTTGCGATCACCTCGTTGATCCCTTCGGTCAGGATTCCCATGACCATCCCTCCGACAAGGCAACGTAGATTGCGGCGATCGTGATATCGGCAGTAGAACCGGGGTTGATGCCATTTTCGATGCATTCGGCATCGAATTGTTCCAGCGGATATTTTCCGTCGAGAACCAGCCGGGCCTTCGCAATGACGCGGTCGGCAACCTCCCGCCCGTGTTTTTTCACAATAAACGTGTCCGGTTCCGTTGCAAGGAGTGTTAAAAACATCTGGACGATGGCGTCCCTGCCCGGGCCGATTGCATGGAGGAGATCTGCGCCGCGCCGGGTTAAGGGAAACCCGGTCACCCATTCGCGGGCAACCATATCGTTCTTCGCCGAATGCTCCATGACATCCAGGAGTGTCATCCCCTGGTCGCGGAGCATGTCGAGGGCTTTTGGATCGTTGATGTCGATGGCATCGGTCGGGTAGGTCCGGACTGCGGTTAACGCAAACGCCCGGTAGAATGCGACAGCGTCGGCAACATCCGTCTTTCCTACAGCATCCAGTGCACCTTTGATGCTGCCACCGTATACGAGCGGGATTAAGAGAATGAACGCCCCGAAATGGGTGTTGCCGCCGGAATGGCAGCTGGTCTGTTGCACCGCGTGCCGGATGATCTCCCCGATCCGGCCCGTGCCGCGTTCCGCTTCTTCGAGCGCCGGCCGTGCGAGGATTGTCGATGCAAGAAAATGTTCGAGCCGGGTATCGGGATAATCGTGGCACCGGTCCACGTTCCCCGGTTTCGGGTAGGCGCAGACCTCGAGCATCATTGCCATCTGGGCCCGGTCAGCACGACTCGTCAGTTGGCACATCATGGAAGACACGGCTCATGATCTTTTCAGAGAGCTCGTGTTTCAACTGCATATACTCTTTCTTTGAGAGCCCGGTCTGCCGGAGCGTCATGTCCCGGAACATACAGGGAGAGGAGGTCTTGCAGCACCACGCAAGGCTTCCGAAACAGGTCTGCGGCCCGGTCTCGAGCGGGGTTCCCTTGACCGACGAGAGCTTGAGCGTCATGTAATCTTTCTTCCCGATCCCGATCCGGTTGAGAGTCGGGATGAGCGGGCAGTCCTTGACCGGCATGCAACAGAACGTGAGTGCCCGGATATCTCCGCCCCGGCAGAGCTGCTTGGGCGAGTTGTACCACCCTTCCTCGTCCGCGTACCGGGTGATGGCGGCATCCAGCCCGGAGAGGGTCCGCACATCGGATTTCCGTGCGAGGGAGACAAGGTCTGCACCGTGCGAGAACCGGTCCCGCATGACATCAAAGGTGTTGATGGAATTGTTGGCGATGAGAACGAGCGGGCAGCTGTTCCGGATCTGCCGGAGTTTCGGCGTGCCAAAGTCCATCAGGTCGATATGGAGGATGTCTGCCCCTGCGCACCAGAGCCTGCGGGCGAGCCGGGTATCGTCCGCCGCAACACCGGCCCGGATCTTGACCGAGACCGTGACATCGAGAGTTTTTAATGCCCGTATAACCTTTACGAGATCTTCCGGGTTTTTAAGAAAATGCTCCCCGCATCCGGCGGCAACCATCGGCGCCTGCCGGCAGTGGGCGTCGATCTCGTAGATGACAGAATCGCCAAGAGCCTCCGCAAGGGAACGGTATGATTCCGGGGAACTCCCGCGAAGGTTGAGGCCGGTGACGACATCGCTCCCGTCCAGTTTCTTGATCTGGCCTGAGAGCTCCTCAACCGGATCCTCGTACAGGAACTCCTTTCGATCCCCGGACCCTGCAAGCGCCCGGGCCGCCGCCATTGTGTTAGGATCTATGGAATATCCGCCGATGAATGCTGCGCCGATATGGTCTTTACGCTCAAGGACATAGTCCGCATCGACAATCCCCGCCATGGAAGCGACAGCAACCGGGGTTCTGACAATGCGGTCGTTGAGGATCAGACCGAAGCGTTCAAAGGCATCTGTCATGAGTTCATATCAATTGCGAGTATTCGGATAAAATTACTTCGCATTATGACTGTTGTCCGCGGGGTTTACGGGTTCAGGGTCTCAAGAACGTATTTCCCGTGCGACCGGACAAGCAGCGTCCCGCCCCGTGCGTCATCGACGGTAATCCCCTTGTTCTCCCGGAAATGCTCCATCACAATCTTCCACGGGATCAGGTAGGCCTCGTTGGGTTTTCCCGAGGTCCGGAACTCGACGGCAAGATACCCGGCCCGCCCGGTCTTACTGATGAAATCCGCAATGGCATCCACCTGGTGGACATTATTTTTATCTGAATGGAAGTGCTGCGAAAAGTAAAGTTTCTTGTCCATGATGGACTTGCATTCCACTGCGCAGTAAAACGACGGGTTGATGCAGTCGACGAGCACGTCCACGTACTGGGTGGAGAACTTGTGCTGCTTGAGCCGGTACGCGAACCCGCGGATATGCCGGGCCTCGAAAAAACGGTTGAAGCACTGCACGACTTCCCGCTCAAAATCACTCATGAGCAGTACGTTTACCTGCCGGCATGAATATCCTTTTTTAATCCGGACTCAGGGACCGGATGCTTTGCTCCCGGGCTGGAAAAATGGCACAGAGGCGGGAGCGAACCGTAAACGCCCGAAAAAAATTCGATGATTCCGGACCAGAATTACCGTGCAGTTGTTTCCCCGGCTGCTGACGGAATTTTATGCACGGGTCTTGCATATTAAGCCGGTTTGGTAATAATTTTTAACGATGCGGGTATTATTATGTGTTATATGGGACAGAAGGGAATGTTACTTGTCGGGCATGGCAGCACTATGCCATACAATAAGAACCTCGTCGAAAAGACCGCTGAAATGATCCGTGCACAGAACAACGGGTTTATCGTCCGGTGCGGGTTCATGAATATCAACTCCCCTTCCATCAAGGATGCCCTCAGCGAGTTCCGGCACGATCCGATTGACACGCTCGTTGTCGTGCCACTCTTCCTTGCAAAAGGAGTCCACATAGAAAAAGACATTCCCGGAGAGATCGGTCTTCCCGAAGGGGCCAAGAAAGGGACGTTTGTGATGAACGGGAAGAGCATTCCGCTCGTGTACGCAGATCCTATCGGGAGCGATCCCCTGCTTGCGTCCCTGATGGTCAAGAATGCGCAGGCAGCACTCAGACTTCTCTGATTTTTTTTATGAGGATCCTGGTACTCGATACCATTCATGGCGGGAACGTGATTGGGTCAGCATTTGAATCGGCCGGTTTAACGGTCGACAGGGTCGATGTCTACCGGAACGACAGTATGGTCGATGCAGACACGGCAGAGACCCGGTCGTATGATCTCGTGATTGCCCCGGTCCATCTCGATCCCGATTACTCCCTTCTCAGGTCACAGGATGCACCGGTCATCTCCCACCATGAAGCGGTGCGCATGCTGCTTTCCGACAAAGTCCCGCACCCGATGATCGAGATCACCGGGGCACGGGGAAAGACGACGACGGCGCATGCGCTTGCCTCAGTCATGCCGGGGGCTGGCGTACTCCTCAGCTCTCGGGGCCTGACAATGTACCCGGAACAGAAAAACCTCATGCACACGAGCATCACGCCGGCGTCCATCCTCCCTGCCGCCCGTGCCGCGGAGAAGTGCGGAGGCTTCTTGATCGCAGAGGAATCGCTCGGGGTGACCGGCGCGGGTGACCTTGCAATCCTGACATCGGACATGACGTACCGGTTCGCCGCGGGAAAGAGGGACGCACTTGCCCAGAAGATCATGGCGCTCCGGTCCTGCAGGAACGTGCTCCTCCCACCGGGGATTGCCTGCGACCTTCCCGCTGCCATTCATCTGGAAAATGTTGCTAAGGTTACGGGGACGCAGTGCCGGATCTCGGGAGAGAATTTTTCCGGCAATTTTTCAAGCGACCTCTTAAAGGAGGATGCATACCGGATCCCGCTCATGCTGGCCGGGACTGCTGCCTGCATGCTGGGAATAAATCCCGTCGGACTCTCCGGTTTCACCGGTGTTGAAGGCCGGATGCATGTCAGGAAGGAAGGGGATCTTCTCATCGTAGACAACGCCAATTCCGGGACGAACCGGGATACCACGATTGCCGCCGCCAAGCTCGCACGCGAGAAGAGCGGGGAGAATTCTCTCACGCTTGTGATTGGCATCGAAGACGGCGACGGCAAGGTCTGCGAAGGATTCCCGGACGATGAGATCGTGGATACCATCTGCCGGATCCGCCCGGCCCGGCTCATCCTCGTGGGATCGGTGCTGGACCCGCCAATCCTCCCGCCAGAAGCTACCGCAGGGATGTATATCTACCGCGCCCCGTCGCTTACTGCCGCACGGGAGTCTGCTGTCCGCGCGACGGGGCACGGACCGATCGTGCTCGCGGTCAAGACATGGAGATAAGAATGAAGTTCATGCACCCCCGCCCCAGTTCGATTGTCGCGGCGCTCTACACCGCACGGGACTTAAAAGTCGATGTCGCGATCCTGCACGGCCCCTCCGGCTGCTCCTTCAAGCATGCTCGACTCCTCGAAGAGGACGGGATGCGGGTGCTGACAACCTCGCTTGCGGACAACGAGTTCATCTTTGGTGGTGAAAAACCGCTCGAAGACGTGCTCCGGTATGCAGAGGAGAAGTTTTCGCCGGAACGAATGGCCGTGATCGGGACCTGCGTTGCCATGATCATTGGCGAAGACCTCCGGTCCGCGATCACGACCGCCGGCATCACGACCCCGACAATCGCGGTTGACATCCATGCCGGGTATCCGGAAAATATTGCCGGTGTCCTTGCAACGCTGGAGTCCGCAGCGGAAGCAGGATGGATCAGTGGCGAGGAGATGGCACGCCAGCGTCTCATGATGGAAGCGGCAAATGAGGTCGAACGGCTCCGGGGTGCGGCGTCGCAGGCATATATCGAGCCGACTCGGGGGGATCTCAAGCACGTTGCCGGCCTGCGCCTGATGGAACTGGCACGGAACGGGAAGAAAGGGGTCGCAATCCTAAACGCCAAGAAAGAGACGGCGTACATGTTTGCCGACGAACTTATCGCGCTGCATGATATCTGCCCGGATGCCGCCGTAACCTATATCGCAAACCTCGAACAGCGGGGACTTGCCAAGGTCCGGGAAGATGCCGGGCGCATCCTTGCCGGCATGAACGGGAAGGGCGTTACTCCCGAATGCATCGGTGCACTGGACGAGTACGGGGCAAACGGGGAGAACCTTGGGAGAAGGATCCGTGAGCTCGCGCCGGATTTCGCGCTCATTGCCGGTGTCCCCCATGCCATCCCGCCGGAATACACGGATGGAATCGAATGCTTCTCCATAACCAACGGCCCCCGCCAGGTTGCGCCGTTAAAAGCGATCGGGCACAGGCACGTGATGGTCGAGGTCGACCTGCACCCAAAGACGCTGGGCGTCCGCTCGATCATTGAGAGCGAGTTCGGTGCGGTCCTCCGGAGCCTGCGATGAAAACTATCCTCATCACCGGCGACCGTTCGGGATCGGGAAAGACCAGCATCACGCTCGCGCTCGCAGCGCTCCTTGCAAAGGACAGGACGGTCCAGACCTTCAAGGTCGGGATGGATTATATCGACCCGTCTTACCTCTCCGCCGCATCGGGACGGCCGTGCAGGAACCTTGACAGTTTCGCAATGGATGCAGACATCATCCGCAGGATCTTCGACCACGGGTGCCGCGGGGCCGATATCGCTATTATCGAGGGGGTCCGGGGCTTATTCGAAGGCGCCGAAGCGCTCGGAGATACCGGGAGCACGGCTTCGATCGCAAAGACGCTCGATGTTCCTGTGGTTCTCGTCGTCTCCGCACGCAGCATCACCCGGAGCGCTGCTGCAATCGTTAATGGGTTCCAGGCGTTCGACCCGGAGATCCGGATCGCGGGGGTTATCCTCAACAACGTCAAGAGCAACAGCCACCGGGACAAGGCGGTTGCCGCAATCGAGCATTACTGCAATGTGCCGGTGATCGGTACGATCCCCCGGATGGAGGAGATGGAACTTGCGATGCGCCATCTCGGGCTCGTCCCGTTCCGGGAAGGCGAACGGAGCAGGGAGTTCCGGGAACGGATCGATACAATCACGAAGATCATCGGGCAGCATGTAGATCTCGACCGGTTCCGGGCGCTCATGAAATCATTCCCAGCGAGAAAGAGGGTGTCCCCGTTCTTCCGGAAGAAAAACCCGGACATCCGTATCGGCGTTGCCCTTGACGAGGCATTCAACTTCTACTACGCGGACCTCTTTGACATACTCCCTTCGCTTGGCGCAGAAGTCGTCCTGTTCAGCCCGATCCATGACCGGCTGCCGGATGCGGACGGGTTCATCATCGGGGGGGGATACCCGGAACTTTTCCTTCCGGAACTGGAAGGAAATGACGGGATGAAGGCCGCCATTCGGGAAATATCCGGAAACAGAGTCCCGCTCTACGCGGAGTGCGGGGGACTGATGTATCTCACCGACCGGATCCGGATTGAGAAGGACCGGACCGGTGCCGCGGTCAGCCGGTCGGCAGAGATGTGTGGGATTTTTTCCGGGGAGGCACGGATCCCGGCCCGGCGCGTGATCAGCTATGTTGAAGGGACGAGTGCTGCTGCATCCCCGTTCGGAGCCGCAAAGTTCCGGGGCCACGAGTTCCACTACTCCGACGTCATCCTTGACAAGGCGACAAAATATGCGTACCGGCTCTCGCGCGGGACCGGTATCCGGGACAACCGTGACGGCGCGATTGTGAAAAACACGCTCGGGAGTTACACGCATCTCCACCCGGTCCCCGGCTGGCAGATGTTTTCGCATTTCGTGGCATTGTGCCGGAAACAGGCCGGGAAAGACCGGGCCTGATCCGGAAGATTCGTGCTTCTGAAGGAATCCGTTCCGAACCGTTCTTCCCTGCACGATTTTTTCGTATCGCTGTCATTTTTATTCGATTCGTGTAAAAAAACGTAAAAACCCCGGCACCCTATATCAACATTATGTTGATCTATATCGATGGCAAGTACCTGCCGGCGGACCAGGCTAAGATCTCGGTCTTCGATCATGGATTCCTGTACGGCGACGGTGTGTTTGAGGGAATACGCGCCTACAACGGGAAAGTCTTCCGGTTAAAGGAGCACCTGGACCGGTTTTACGACTCGGCAAAGACCATCGATCTGATCCCGCCGCTCTCCAAAGACGAGATGGGCGAGGTCATCTGCGAAGTCCTGCGCAGGAACAAGCTGGACAACGCCTACATCCGGCCTATCATCAGCCGCGGCTACGGGGATCTCGGGCTCGATCCGCGCAAGTGCAAAAAGCCGACCGTTGTCGTGATCGCGACCGGCTGGGGCGCGATGTACGGCGACCTGTACGAGAAAGGCCTGAAAGCGATCACGGTCTCGGTCCGGAGGAACCCGGCTGAGTCGCTCCCGCCGAATGTGAAAAGCCTCAACTACCTCAACAACATCCTTGCGAAGATCGAGGCGAACTACAAGGGCGGCGACGAGGCGATCTTCTTCGACACGAACGGCTATGTCGCGGAAGGCTCGGGCGACAATCTGTACATCGTCAAGAACGGCGAGATTTTGACTCCGCACACGCTCAACAACCTCCGGGGCGTTACCCGGATGGTCGTCCTCGAGATCGCGCAGCGGCTCGGGATCCCCTGCCGCGAGCAGAACCTCGGGTATTTCGATCTCTACTCTGCGGATGAAGTGATGTGTTCGGGAACCGCGGCAGAAGTCGCGCCGATCACGTGGATCGACGGCCGGGTCATCGGAAATGGTCGGGTCGGCCCGGTTGCCCGTCAGCTGATGGCCGCATTCCAGACGGTCACCAAGAATGAAGGCCATCCGATCAAGGCAAAGTACGGCGGTAAGGTTGCCGGTGCAAAGAAAACGGCGGCAAAGCCCGTGGCGAAGAAGGCGGTCGTAAAGAAGATTGTTGCAAAGAAACCTGTCGCAAAGAAGGCGGGGAAGGGAAGGAGATAATCTTTTCTCCGGCAGCTGGCGGCTTGCATCGGATGCTGTCGTTCTTCAGACCCGACGTCCCCGCCCTCCGGTTCCATAACCTATTTATCAGGACGAGTAAAATTAGTTAAAGCAACGCGCTGCTATAGTGTAGACCGGCCAATCATGCGGGCCTTTCACGCCCGCGACAGGGGTTCGAATCCCCTTAGCAGCACTTTTTATTCGTTGATTCTCTTTTATGGCTGTCGTAATTTCCCGAACAATATCCCACTCATCACAAACAGTAGAATGGTCAGGAATTGCCTCTTCGATGAAACACGGTCAATAATTCCTGTCCCAGCAATCCGGTTCTGCGAACCGTTTTAATCAGTGTCCCCCGGGCTCCATCATGAGAATGAATAAAAAAAAGATAATTGTAAAATATCCGCCCCCACAAATAAAAGGTGGGGCAGATGGATTTACCGGAACTAATCAAAATCTGTAGGACAGAACAAAGAGCAGTAGACTATCTTTTTCAAGAAATTTAGAGAACCCGAGGGATCAATTGCCCGTCGTATGGCAGTCCAGAATATTACCAGATGAACCAGAAGCGATTGCGGTGTAAACGCTGTCGAAGAGACTATTCCCCGTTTTCCGGAACACCGATATCAGGATTAAAAATCTCCATTGTCTCCTTACTTCTTCTCATAATATTATTCGAACTGGAAATCAGTGCCAGGAAAGCAAGTACTCAACTCGAAATCAGTTATCCAACGACCCTCAAGGCATTTGAGTTATTCCGAAGATCAATTGCCAGTCACCTTGCAGAGAATGACAATCTCCTGAAAGGAGAGATTGAAGCCGATGAATCATACTTTGGTGGAAGACGAAAGGGAAAACGGGGCCGCGGAGCCGGTCACAAGACAATCGTATTCGGGATCCTGGAGCGGGGTGGGAAGGTTTCAGTCAGTATTCTCACGAATGTAAAATCTGAATCCCTGATGACTGAAACCGTCAAAAAAGTTAGAAGGGGTTCTATCGTTTACACCGACAAATAGTGCGGTTATGATTCTCTTATGTTCTGCGGATACCGGCATCTCAATATCGACCACCGATACAAGTTCAAACAAGGGAAAGTCTACATCAACGGCATTGAAGGATTCTGGTCTTTTGCCAAAGAACGTCTGATGAAACATCATGGAATCTCGAAAGAAAAGTTCCTCTATTACATTAAGGAAATGGAATGGAGATATAATAACAGAGATAAAGTGTTATTTATCGACTTGGTTCACATCATTTTAGGGGCTGATCTTTGATAATTACCTAAACTTCTTTTACCGCGACCATCCGTCACAATTGGCCGGCACATGACAATCCGAAATTGCGGAGAATTTCCGTGCCTCCCTTTCGGATCTTGGATCAGGGTTGAGCAACCGGATCGACCGGGTCCGGCAGATGCCCGGGGGCAGACCGTTGAAATCCTTATTTTGATTTTTCATACTGGTGGCTTATATTGAGTAATCGCCAAAAAAAGATCCGGCAACCGGAGATCGGTGTCCGGCCGTAGTTCCGGTCTTACGCCCCGACAAGCGTGTGGGACTTCACGACCTGCGGGATGGATTTTTTATCGGGACGGTGTTCGTGGAACTGCCGGAGCGAGACCGTGAGATCCCGGGTGAAGGCAAAGTACCCGATCTGGGTTGTCTTGCATAGTTTCATCGCCATGTCGTAGAGCCCGCGGGGATCGGGGCGCGCCTCGCCAAGCCAGATATGGAAGATGTTGCCCCCGTCCACAATCGGGAAGAAGACATGCTCGATCTCCATGCGTTTTGTGAGCGGGACATCCGCCCCGGGTGCAACATGCGTCCCGTTCGTGTAGTAGATGGGCAGATCCCGGCTCTTCCCAAGGCGCGGGACTGCGGCGGCAACGTCGCCCTTGATCACCCGGATTGCCGCATCATGGAACCGCTTGTCAATGAGATCGGCGACCGCAAACCGCTGCCCGGTCGTCTCGGCAGGTGTCCGGGCAAGCGCGATGGTCATGCCGTTCTCCTGCGAGAGTCTGCGGGCATAGATCTCCATCTCGGTCATGGCGCGGACGGCAAGCTTGAATGCAGCCTTGGACTCGTGGATCTGGGAACCGGTATGGTGCTGGACCATCTCGTTGACCCCGACCACGCCGATCGTGTACACGAGCCCTTCGAGATCCACGGCAATGGCGCCGCGCTCACCTGTGTTGGGATCCTTGGGCCGCTGCATCGCAAACGGCATCCGGCTGTGGGCCCGGATGAGATCCATCCAGCGCCGCTTGATCCGGAAGAGATCGACTGCCACGTCCATGAGGCTCTTTAACTCGGCAAAGAGCCGCTCGTCGCTCCCTTCTGCCTTGTACGCCGCACGGGGGCAGTTGACCGAGACCACCTGCCACGATCCCATCGAGAAGTGCTTTCCGTCCTCAAAGAAGAGTTTCCGGTTGAAATCGGAGTCCTTGTCTGCAACGGCCGAGAACTGGTAGGCGCAGCACTGGTAGCACGAGATCCCTTTCCCCGCACCACGGTAGGCCGGGAGCTGGTTGTCGTAGTACGGCGTCCCGAACTTGCTTGCGAGCTCGAAGGTCATGAGGTAGAGTTCCCGGTAGGTCGGGAGATCGGGGTTCTTGTCGTTGAATTCCTCGCGTTCCTCCATGAAGTCCGGCTCAATCGAGATCTCGGGCTTGGGGAAATTGAACGGCTTTCCCCAGTAATCGCCCTCGATCATGACCTCCATGAGCGCCTTGAAGAGGAGCCGGACCTCCCGCTCGAATTCGCCATAGGTCCGTTTCTGCCCGCCATCCCTGCCGTCCCAGACCTTTCCTTTGTACACACAGGGCTTGTCGATCCAGAGCTTCGGCACGCCCGGCGAGAGCTGGATGGACGAGAAGACGAGCTGCCCGCCGCGTGCGACCATCATCTGGGTCATCTCGTACACGAACATCTGGATGAGCTGCTTGATCCCTTCATATTCCATCTTCTCGACGTACGGGGCGAGGAAGGTTAAGAAATTGTAATAGCCCTGCCCGCCGGCAAAGTTGGTCTGGGCCGATCCGAGGGCTTTGACCGCATGGAGGATGGCAACCTCCGCACGTTTCGCCGGGCCGGCAACCGACGCCTTCGTGCCGTTGCCGTCCGGCATGAGACCGTAGTAGAAGAAGTACCGGAGATCCCAGTCCTGGCAGAACGGCCGGGTCCCGAAGTATTCGAGGTCATGGATATGCATGTCGCCGGCAAGATGGTGATCGGCGATCTGGGGGGGGAGCTGGAGAAGGTACTGCTCCTTGCTGATCTTGTCCGCCTTCTTCTTGTGGGATGTCTCGGCGTTCTCCTGCAGGTTTGCGTTGTCGTGCGCCTCGAACCCGCGCCCGACATCGATCAGGTGGGCGTCGTACACCGGGGTACCAACCCGGGTGCAGACATTCCGGTACTGCACAAACCCCCGCTCGAGGAGGGTCATGTTCACGATCTCCCGGATGAGCGGACCTGAGAGGGACTTGAGCCCCATCCCCAAAATCTTCTGTTCCACGTCGCGGGCGATCTCCTGCGCCCGCTCTTCGGTCGCGCCGTTATAGCCGTAGAACGTTTCGACTAACTTTGTCTCCTCGACAATCTGCCGGACGATCCGGTTCCGGTCATAGTCAACGATGTGGCCGTCCGTGGTCCGGACCGGCGGGAGCAGCGGGGCATATGCACCGTCAAGGGTCTTCTGCTTGGTCTCCCGCACGCCCATTTACGCACCTGCAAGGAGCTTTTTAACCTCGGATTCGTTGACCCTGCCGGAGGAGAAGAGATCGGTTGTGGTCAGGAAATTGTCGCCTTTCTGGAGCACCGGGGCCTCGTTGACAAAAACCCCGTTGACCCGCAGTTCGGTTAAGGATTCCGCGGATGAGAGATCGCGTTCCTCGTAGGAAAATCCTTTTGATTTCAGAAAAGTTTTGAGTTTGTCGCAGTTCGGACAGGATTCAAGCGTATATACAACCAGCGGTGAAATTCCCGGCATAAAAAACACCATCCCTGTATCTTGATAATGATATGGTGTATTCAATAAAAAAAAGCTGTGATGGTGCAGGATAACCCGTAACGGTTGTGCCTGTGCAAGGCAAACTGCATTATCTTTAAAGCTCAATACTACCCTGATGGTCAGGGCTTTTCTGGCATATGAACTTTCTGACGATATCCGGTCCGGGCTTTCAAAGGCGCAGGATCTCCTGCGCGGGTGCAGCGCCCGGCTGACCTTTGTTGCCCCGGCACAGATCCATGTCACAATCAAGTTTCTCGGGGAAGTCGAAGACCGGAAGCTCCCTGCGCTTATCGAAGCCCTGAAGGGAACGGAATTCACGCCGTTTGCCGCAAAGGCCGGCCGGGTGACGGTCAACAGCCCCCGCCGCCCGTTTACGGTCTGGAGCGGGATCGATGACGGCGGGAACGGGGCCCTGCTCCGGGACCGGGTCGAAGACCTTCTCGCGCCGCTTGGATTCCCGCGCGAGACCCGGCCGTTCACGGCCCATGCCACGGTGGCGCGGGTGAAACGGTACGACCCGTCCCTCATGACCGCCCTGCAAAACCTTGGCACCCGGACATACGGGGAATGCACGGTCGCCGCCATGAACCTGAAGAAGAGCACCCTCACGTCAGCCGGCCCGGTATACGAAGATCTCCTGGTGGTCCCATGATGATGCCTGCGATGCCTGCCCGTTCCGCAATCGAAGAGTCCGTCCTGAAGCGCATCCGTCCGGTTCCCGCAGAACGGCAGCGGATCGCAGAAGTTGCAGCAAAGATCACCGGTACCGTCAACAAAAGCGGGATCGCGGAGGGCATGATCGTCGGCTCGATTGCAAGGAACACGTGGGTTGCCGGCGAACAGGACATCGACATCTTCCTGCTCTTCCCGCCGGATCTCCCCCGCGAGGATCTCGAAGAGCGGGGCCTTGCGCTGGCACGCCGCGTTGCCGGGGAATTTACTGATAAACTGCACGAGAAGTATGCCGAGCACCCGTACATCCATGCGGTCATTGACGGGTACGAGGTCGACCTCGTGCCCTGCTACGCGGTGGAGAGCGCGGCGGCAATCAAGAGCGCCGTTGACCGCACGCCGTTCCATACCCGGTACATCCGCGAGAAGATCAACAGCTTAATCGACGATGTGCTGCTCCTGAAACAGTTCGCCCGGGCCGGCGGGATATACGGGTCGGACCAGATGACCGAGGGATTCTCCGGGTACCTGTGCGAGCTCCTCATCCTCCATTACCGCGGGTTCATCCCCCTGCTGGAAGCAGCATCGGCGTGGCGCCCCGGGTTCGTGATCGATCCAGAGCACCACGGGAAGAAGAAGTTCGACGAGCCGTTAATCGTAATCGACCCGGTTGACCCTAAGCGCAACGTTGCCGCCGCAGTCTCGCTTTCGAGGATGATGGGGTTCGTGGAACTTGCCCGGGGATACCTTTCCGCTCCATCACTGGCGTTCTTCGACGTGGAAGAGGAACCGGGGATCACAAAGGAGCAGCTTGCCGGGCTCCTTGAGAAGCGGAAGACGTACCTCTTCTCCCTCACGTTTGCGGCACCACCCCTCATCCCGGAGATCGTCGTCCCCCAGCTCAAGCGGAGCGTTGAAGCGATCGCCGAATGGATCGAACGCAACGGGTTTCCGGTGCAGAATGCACGGTACGAACTGAACGGGGAGCGGTGCATGCTGCTCTTCGAGCTGCTCGTCCACGACCTCCCGGCGATCCGGACGCACCTTGGACCCCCGGTCTGGAACCGGGAGAACGCGGAAAAATTTTTTGAAAAATACGGCAGCGGCGCCAACGGGGGGATGCCCTATATCACGAACGGGAAGTATGCTGTCGAAGTCCCGCGCGAGTATGCAGATGCACGGACCCTGTTCTCCCCGTCCGCAATCCTGAACACGAGCCTTGGGAAACATGTCCGGCAGTCGCTGGAACAGGGTTTTGACGTTGCCGAGGGGGCAGACTGCTGGCAGGAGGAATTTGCGCCGTTCATCGCGGGATTTTTGAAGCGGGCCTCGCCGTTAGTGAAGACCCGCCGGAAGAGGAATGGGGGGAAGAAAAGTACCTGACTTATTTTTGGGTTTTTGTAGAAAATATTAAAAAAGGTGATTGCTTAATTTGAACCACCAACTCACTGTTTAATCAGAGGGATATCTAAAAATTCGTGTGAAGTTTTATCTTCTCCATATCTCAATACGAGAATCCCCGCCCAACGCGGCGCCACGTCGGGCCGCGTGGCGGGCAGACGGTTCAAACCTTCTACCACCACCATCTAGCTGGGTGGCTGGTATTGAGCAATCACCTTAAAAAATTTTAGACATTTTCGGGGGAGACCGATATGCCCCTCAGGGTGTGTCGGGCTGAAGAAGACATCCCGCCGGATGTCTTTGACTTATGAAGTCCCCGCCACTGTGGCAGCCCCCGCTACGATATCTGTGAGAATCCGTGTCAATCTGTTCTCAATGATACTGTAAAAACAGACATTGCCGGTAAAGATACTCCAGTTTTCGGGAGATCGTCCGTCTCTCATCAACCGACCTGCCCGCCGTGCGCCCCGAGAGGTATCAGGTATCGCGGTCGATACCTGATTTGAGAAGGTCAGAGACCTTCGAGCGGCGCACTGGGCGGGACCTATCGTATGAATTCAAATAAGTTTATAAGAAAATTTTAGGCTGTTGAAATATTTTTGAAAAATTTTGGAAGATAATTTCTCACAATTTCTTCTTCATCATCGCTCTCTTAATCTTCCCCTGCGCCAGTTTCTCCACCGCCGCAACATCAACCTCACCGGAAATGGCAAGCATCTTTTTCTGCACCGCGTTGTCTGCCACGTTCTTTCCGGCAGGAGTCCGGATGACAAGCGTGGTCGATCCCGGGGCACTGCCGACAGCACCCGCGGAGATGTCCGCCATAAGGGAGGTGAGATCCGTGCAGATACGGCACCCGGGCCGGACGCATTCGTCAAGCTCGTTCATCGGGACGGTTGCAGTCGTTCCGTCCTTCATGAGTATCTCCAGTTTTCCTTTGATGTCGAGTTTTTTTATCCGCGCCGGATCGATCTTCCTCTCTGTCTTCAGCTTGCCGGCAACAAGCGCCGTGTAATCGAACGTCTCCGTGCAGAAGAGCCCGATAACGAGCCGGATTGCACTCCCGTACGGCCGTACGAGATCGTGCCGGCTCGCCCGGATCTTCGCGACAGACTGGACAACGCAGGGGACGCCGACGACCGCGATCTTCCGGCATTTCTTTGTTATGACCGCCATCTTCAGCGCCGCAAGGAGAGGCACCCACCAGCTGTACCGGCTTCCTGCTTTTTCTATAAGTGCCCCGGATTTTGTGATCACGACCGATGAAGGTTTCAGGGTCCAGGGATCTTCGGTGACGGTGACAACGGCATCGATGAGATTTGCGTCAAGAGCCGCGGCAAGGATCGCAGTTACGGCGCCCCCGCTCTGCCGGCCGGGAACATCGAACGCTGCTTTTGCGCTGACCAGCTCAAGGTATTCCCCAACCGTCCCGGCCGGCTGGTCGCCGGTCCTTGGGCAGACCTCGTAACAGGCGCCGCAGTCCACGCCATCGGTGACATACTTGCAGTACCCGGTGCTTTTCGGGGATGCAACCATCATCCCTTCCTCGAAATAGAGGGCATCGGCAGGACAGACTGCCGTGCATGCACCGCAACCGGAGCACCTGCCCGTATCCCAGACATCGGCCTGTAAATCCCGGTAACTCTTTGTTCCCATGATCTCACTCCCACGTGTACTTGTTTGCAAACGGACGTGCACTTGCCGGGGTTATCCGCGTGAAATCCGAGGCGAGCAGGTCTCCTGCATCCATCGAGAACCGTTCCGCAAAATCACGGATCACCGGCGCGATCGCGTGCCGCTCCTCATCGGTTGCCGGCTTCTGCCGGGCGCCGACACCAAGAACCTTCTCATCGACCTTCCCCCGGACATAGATCTCCCCGCCATGGATCCCGCTCCCGACGCCCCGTTCGGCAAGTGCCGGGGCTCCGGTAAGACCAAGGACGATGAGGAGCCCTCCCGCCATGTACTCCCCGAGGAATGCACGGGCCGACCCCCCGACAACGAGGACCGGGCGTTTTGTCAGGTACTGCTTCATGTGAATACCGCCGCGGTACCCGATATTGTCCCGGACATAGACTTTCCCGCCCCGCATGCTGTGGGCGACTGCATCGCCAGCGCTGCCGTGGACCACGATCGTTCCCGCGTCCATGGTGTTTCCCGGGGCATGGTCGGCATTGCCATGGACGATGAGCGTGGGGCCGCTCATGAACATCCCGAGATCCCCGCCCGGAACCCCGTTGATGGTGATCGTGACATCTTCACCCCGCAGGCCATCGGCAATGAAGCGCTGGCCGAGCACGTTGTCGATAGTGATCCCGGTCGCACCGTCTTCCACCGCACGCCGGATCATCTGGTTCAGCTGGGTATAGTGGACATCGCGTGCATCGATCCTGACTGGTTTTACCATCATCACGCCCCCACGCTCTGGACATCGAGGACTTTCATGAGCCCTTCGTCCAGCATGTACCCGCGCAGCCGGTCCCGGTTGCCCCGGAGGCTCTCGATGGAATTGATCCCTGCGGCTCCCATCAG
>CAZNLI010000007.1:16976-21427 GCA_964574125.1 uncultured Methanoregula sp. | reverse complement strand
GGTCCCGGTTGCCCCGGAGGCTCTCGATGGAATTGATCCCTGCGGCTCCCATCAGCTCCGCAAGTTCGAGCGTCCAGCCATGGATCAGGTTCTCGACCTGCACCGAGGCTTCTTCGGGATTGAGCCGGGCGACAAGTTCCGGTTTCTGCGTCGCGATCCCCCATGCGCAGTTCCCCCGGTAACAGGTGCCGCAGACCCGGCAGCCCATTGCAACGAGCGCCGCAGTCCCGATGTAGACCGCATCTGCGCCAAGGCAGATCGCCTTTGCGACATCGGCACTCTCCCGGATGCCGCCGCTTGCGATGATGGAGACCTCGTTCCGGATCCCCTGCTGCCGGAGTTTTGCATCCACGCTTGCGACCGCCGCCTCGATAGGGATGCCGACATGGTCCCGGAATACCCGGGGGGCGGATCCTGTGCCGCCACGGAAACCGTCAATCACGACCGCATCCGCCGACGACCGGGCAATCCCGGCGGCAATCGCCGCAGAGTTGTGGACCGCCGCGATCTTGACAAAGACCGGCTTCTTCCACTCGGTCGCTTCCTTGAGGCTCCGCACGAGCTGCTTCAAGTCTTCGATGCTGTAGATATCATGGTGGGGAGCGGGGCTGATCGCATCGCTTCCCTCCGGGATCATCCGGGTGCAGGCAACATCCGCACAGACCTTCTCGCCCGGCAGGTGCCCGCCAAGGCCGGGCTTTGCCCCCTGCCCGATCTTGATCTCGATCGCCGCGCCGCGTTCAAGGTAGTTGATATCAACCCCGAACCGGCCGGATGCAACCTGCACGATCATATGGCTTTGGTACGGGTAGAGCGACTCGTGGAGCCCGCCCTCGCCGGTACCCATGAACGTCCCGATCCGGTTCACGGCTTTTGCGAGCGCCTGCTGGGCATTCAGGCTTATTGCCCCGTAGCTCATGTGCCCGATCATGATGGGCGTCTCGATCTGGAGGTTCGGCGTGAGTTTTGTCTGGAGCTCGACATCGCCTTTTGCGGTTGCGGATTCTTTGAGCACGATCCGCGCAGGTTTCTTCCCGAGATAGGTCCGGAGCTCCATCGGTTCCCGCAGGGGATCGATGGGGGGATTGGTGACCTGGCAGGCGTCGAGCACGAGCCGGTCGAAGATGATCGGGTACGGCATCGCGTTGCCCATGCCGGAGAGGATGATCTTCCCGGTACGCGCCTGGTTGAAGATCGCCTCCCGGGTCTCCCGGGTCCAGACCGGATGGCTCCGGTAATCGGTCGGCTTCTCTTCGATATCGATAGCATCCCGCGGGCAGAACGCGAGGCAGCGGTGGCAGGCGACGCAGTTCCGGGAATTGATCCGGATCCGGTCGTCCTCCTTCCGGTACACGCCGTACGAGCAGTTCTCAACGCACCGGCCGCAGACCATACAGCGTTCCGGATCGATCGTGACCCGGAACCTCAGCGGGATGCTGCCAATTGTCACGCGTACACCTTCCCGATGACCGGCTCGCCGGCCTTTGGCATCGTGATGGAGTCAACGTCCGGCTCCATCCGGCGGATTGCCGCCTCCTCGCTGCTGATGTAGAGCCGGTCCCCGAGTTCACCGGTGACGAGCGGGCGGAGCTTGATCCGGTCCGTGAACCCGACCAGCGAGTCCTCGTTTGCGACACAGATCGCAAACGGTCCGTTCATCATCGCGGATCCGTACGCGAGCCGGATCGCCTTGTTCAGCTCCCGCTCCTTTGCATCCATCGCATCGATCTCTTCCCAGAACGGCGGGGCAAGCGCACGGACCGCCATCTTCTCCGAAAGCCCGTGTTTGCGGATGAGAAGGTCGAAGAGGTACGCGACGACCTCCGTATCCGTATACATCGTGCACTGGTACCCGTAGCTCTCGATGTAGCGCCGGTTCGTCCCGTAGCTCGTGATCTCGCCGTTGTGGACGACGCTCCAGTTCAGGAGGTTGAACGGGTGCGCCCCGCCCCACCACCCGGGCGTGTTGGTCGGGTACCGGTTGTGGGCGAGCCAGAGGTATCCCTTGTAGTCCTGGATCCGGTAGAAGTCCGCGACATCCTCCGGCCAGCCGGCCGCCTTGAAGACGCCGAGGTTTTTGCCGGAGGAGAAGATGAGGGCCCCTTTTTTTGCTGCATTGACCTGCATCACAAGGTGCGTGACAATATCCTCATCGGGGGTCGTGCTCTTGGGCATCAGGCTCCGGTCCGGGCGGAAGAAGTACCGCCACGGTGTGTGGACTTTCCGGATATTGGGCTGCTCGTAGGTCTTGATCTGCTCGTCATGGATGATCGTCCCCCACTTTTCGAGAAGATCGTCGATCTTTGCCTTGTTCTCCCGGATATTGTCAAAAAACACATGGAGTGCAAAGAAGTCCTTGTACTCGGGATAGATCCCGTATGCGACATAGCCTGCGCCTTCGCCGCTTCCCCGCTCGTCCATCTGGGAGAGAGCCGCCCGGATCCCGCTGCCATCCATGCACTTGCGGCGGCGATCGATTACACCGATAATACCACACATATTAAACCCCGGAACCCCATGATCAGGTGAGAATGATCAGGTGTACTACTTGACATTTGTGGAAATCAGTTAGTAAACAAGGTATAAATACCATTGGGTGGAACATGTCTTCCAGTATGTCAGCGGATGTAACGAAGCTTCTTAAAAAAATCGAGGCGGATGGCGTCAAGTTCATTCGCCTGCAGTTCACGGATATCCAGGGCCAGCCGAAAAACGTCTCGATCCCGGCAATCCAGGCCGAAAAAGCCTTAACCGAGGGGATCTGGTTCGACGGATCCTCGATTGAAGGGTTTGCACGGATTGAAGAATCGGATATGCTGCTCCGCCCGGACCCGGCAACCTACGCGGTCCTGCCGTGGAGACCGGCGGAAGGCAGGGTCGCCCGGTTCATCTGTGACGTGCAGACGTACGGCAACAAGCCGTTCGACGGCGATCCCCGGTACATTCTCCGGAAGACGCTTGCCGATGCCGCAAAGATGGGGTACACGTTCAACACCGGCCCCGAGCTCGAGTTCTTCCTCTTCAAGATGATCGATGAGAAGCCGACGACCCTGTTCAAGGACCGGGGGGCGTATTTCGATCTTGCGCCGACCGACTCTGCCGAGGACGTACGCCGCGATGTCGTGCTCGCGCTCTCGGACATGGGATTCGAGATCGAGGCATCCCATCATGAAGTTGCCGACAGCCAGCACGAGATCGACTTCAAGTACGGCGATGCGCTGACAACCGCAGACCGGGTCATCACCTTCAAGTTCGCGACAAAGTCGATCGCGCTCCAGTACGGCCTCCATGCGACGTTCATGGCAAAGCCGATCGCCGGGATTAACGGGAGCGGCATGCACACGCACGGGTCGCTTGCAAAGAACGGGAAGAATGCGTTCTTCGATCCAAACGGAAAGGACCAGATCTCGGATACCGCGCTCTACTACATCGGCGGTCTCCTGAAGCACGCAAAGGCAATCACCCGGCTTGCAAACCCGACCATCAATTCGTACAAGCGGCTTGTCCCGGGCTACGAAGCCCCCTGTTACATCTCGTGGAGCACGGCAAACCGTTCCGCACTCATCCGGGTCCCCGCGGCACGCGGCAACAGCACTCGTGCAGAGTTCCGGAGCCCGGACCCGATGTGCAACCCGTACCTCATGTTCGCCTGCATGCTTGCGGCAGGTCTTGACGGCATTAAAAACAAGATCATGCCGCCCGAGAGCACCAACACCAACATCTACCACCTTGACCAGCGGGCGCGGAAGAAACTGAAGATCGACATGCTGCCCGGGAGCCTTATGGAATCCAATGCAGCACTCCTGAAAGATGAGGTGCTCTGCAATATCCTCGGCCCCCATGTTGTCGAGAACCTGACCCGGATTGCAGAGATGGAGACTGACTCCTTCCGGCTCTCCGTCCACCCGTGGGAACTGGACAGGTACCTTGCAACCTACTGATCTCTCTCATATTTTTCCCCTTGGTTTTCCTATACACTTCCCATGGTTTTTTCTGTACAGGGAAATGAAGCCGGATTTCTTCCATCATATGGGAGGTTACCGGAACAATAAAGTGGGTAATTGGGCTGTGTAGAACTGTTCATGAACCAATCCGTTTCATATCGATACCATGAAAATGCGATTTAGGTAATCCAGAAAAATAATTCTAAATTTACGATAGATCCCGCCCAGTGCGCCGCCTCGTCGGGGCGCACGGCGGGCAGGTCGGTTGATAAGTACCTGACGATTTTTCAGTAACGGAACATCATTATGAGCAGTGCCTGATGGCTTCTCGAATCAATCGCCGCTGAAGCGACGACCGTTCCTCTTCTGGCCGCATGGCGTGCAGATATTTAATTCCCTTATCAATATTCTCCGGCTTAGTAACTTGAATTGAGTAATCGTATAAAAGAGATAAAAAAAGAGCGTCAGTATCCTTTTTCAGGATCATCCGGAATTTTTCAGGATTGT
>CAZNLI010000007.1:7959-16876 GCA_964574125.1 uncultured Methanoregula sp. | reverse complement strand
AAAAAAAGAGCGTCAGTATCCTTTTTCAGGATCATCCGGAATTTTTCAGGATTGTTCAGAGCGCCGGTTTCTTCTTCAGCGCCGCAACAAGCAGTTCAACGGATGCTTCAAGATCGAGGAGATCGAGGATCTCGACCGGGGAATGGATATAGCGCGAGGGGATGGAGAGCGTCGTACTCGGGATGCCCCCTTTGGTCAGGTGGATCGCAGTCGCGTCGGTTGTCCCGCCGGTCCCGACCTCGAACTGGACCGGGATTTTGTGCTCTTCAGCAACGTCCCTGAGCCAGGCAACAACCGCCTTGTGCGCAATGAGCCCGCGCCCGGAAGCGTCGAGGATGGTTACGACCGGGCCTTTCCCCATCTCGACCGGCGCGTCCTTCATCTCAATGCCCGGGTGATCGCCGGGGATCGTGACATCGGTCGCGATCGCGACATCCGGGTCAAGGGCATAGGCACTCGTCCGGGCACCTTTCAGGCCGACCTCTTCCTGCACCGTGAAGACCCCGTAGATCGTGAACGGCGATCTGACCTGCTGGAGGGTTTTGATGAGCATCGCAACACCGGCACGGTTGTCAAAAGCTTTCCCGGTCACCCGGCTGTTGGCAAGCCGGGAGAACTCGCGGTCGATCGTGACCGGTGTCCCGACAGAGATCCCGAAGTTCTCCACTTCCTCCCGGTTGATCGCACCGACATCGATGAACATGTCTTCGGTCTTGACACCTTTCTTGCGCTCGTCCTCGTCCATCATGTGCGGGGGCTTGCCGCCGATTACCCCGTATAACGGGCCTTCGCTTCCGTGCAGGATTACCCGCTGGTTATAGAGCGTCGGGGCATACCAGCCGCCAAGCGCAGCAAACCGGATGAACCCCTTGTCATCGATATACTTGACGGAAAGCCCGATCTCGTCCATGTGGGCGGCAAGCATCACCCGGAATTTATTGCCTTTCTTGACGGCGATCAGGTTGCCCATCCTGTCATCGTAGATCTCATCGACGCAGCCCTTCAGTTCCTTCCGGATCACCGCATGGAGGCTCTCCTCGCTTCCGGAAACCCCGTGGGCATTGGACAGTTTTTTTAATAATTCCGCTGTTTCAGTTGTCATATTCTCATTCCATTGCACGGGCGATCTTTTCAAGGGCCCGGTTCAGGTTCTCGCGCGACGTCGCATAACTCAGCCGTGCATACCCGGTTGCGTTCTTCCCAAACGCGCTGCCCGGTACAATCACGACGCCGGATGCGATGATCCTGGCAACAAGGTCCGGCTTCATCGGGACGAACGCGTAGAACGCTCCTTCCGGCACAGGGAAGACAAAACCCATTTTTTTGAGTGCGGAACAGAGGAGATCGCGCCGGGCCCGGTACTCGTCCCGCATCCGTGCGACTTCTCCCTGCGGGCCGGTGTATGCGGCGAGCGCAGCGTACTGGGAGATCGAGGTTGCGCATGCCTGGGCGTACTGGTGGACCTTGATGCACTGGGCAACGATATCGGACGGTGCGGCAAGGTACCCGAGCCGCCAGCCGGTCATCGCGTAGGTCTTGCTCGTCGCGTTGATCGTGACGACATCCTCGCCGAACTGTGCCGCGGAATAGTGCTTTTTGCCGTAGATGAAGTGCTCGTACACCTCATCGGATACGACCGTGACGCCCTTGTCGTTTGCATACTCCACGATAGCCCGTATCGATTCCCTGCTCTCAACGGCACCGGTCGGGTTCCCCGGAGAATTCAGGACAAAGATCTTCGCGCCGTCCATCAGCGCCTTTGCCTTCTCGACGTCAATGCAGAGATTCTTATCGAGAGGAACGCCGATTGCCCGGCCGCCGGCTATCTCCGCGAGCGCCGCGTACGACACAAAGCCCGGATCGGCAAGGAGGACCTTGTCACCGGGTGAGACCATCGCCTGCATCACGATATGCAGGGCTTCGCTCGCGCCGGCCGTGATGATGATCTGGTCGGGACTGTACGTGAGCTTGTTCTCGGTCAAAAACTTCCGGCTGATCGCCTCCCGGAGTTCCGGGATCCCGTTGTTGGTGGTATAGCCGGTCTTTCCCTCGTTGATAGCGCGGATTGCCGCCTCTTTGATATGTACGGGCGTATCGAAGTCCGGCTGCCCGAGGCCGAGGTTGATGGAGCCGGGGCCCGCAGATTCGAAGATCTTCCGGATGCCCGAGATCTCGATTGCCCGGATCCGGTCCGGGAATGCATGTGTACGTGTCATTAACTTTCCTCACTCGATATTCGCGTGCCGGTGCTTGAGCGCACTCTCGTCCGTCTTTGTGATCTCCATGAGCCGGGAGATGACCGCATCGGCAAAGACCATCGATGCCGTCTCAAAGAGCGTTCCGAGTGGCGCAAACGACTTGTGGTCGCCCAGCATCTGCCGGATCTCGAACTCCGCAGCATCGTCTTTCACGTCGTCCCGGAAGCTCTGGATGACAACGTTGCAGGCTGCAAGTTTCCCGATCCGGGAATCGGCGTTCGAAGTGATCAGGCAGATATGCGCACCGATCGCGTGCGCCGTGTCGGCGATGTCGGCGATTGTCTTGGTCCTGCCCGATCCTGAAAAAACGACCATGAGATCGTCCCTGTTGAGCGCCGGCGTGATCGTCTCGCCCACGACATACGCCTGCATCCCAAGGTGCATGAGCCGCATCGCAAATGCCTTCGCGACAAGCCCGCTGCGTCCGGCGCCCATGACAAAGATACGGCGGGCGTGCAGCAGCTCGGAAAGGAACGTCTCCACGTCCCTGTCAGGGATCTCCTTTGCGATGAGCCGGATCTTGGATCCCATCAGCATCATCATCTCCTGGACCCTGTGATCTTCCATAACTCTCCCTTCATGCATATCTCCGCAGAAGGTAAAGAGAATATCGAAGATACCGGGGCATGCAGGTCTGCCCTGCATCCGGATTTCCGGGTCTGACTTCCCTCCCGGTCTGATCAAGTAAAAAACGCGGCAGACAGGAGAAGATCCTTATATGATGGAGAAAAATTTTGTTATACATTTCCCGTTTCCCACGAGAACCTGCAACGATTGCGAAAATGCAGGGTGATCCGGCATGATCCGGCCGGGAAATCCCCCGGCACTCGTCCGGAACCAGAATATCGTCAGCGATCATGGCACCACAGCAGAAACCCGTATCCGGCGCCCGCCCGTTCCTGAAATGGGCAGGCGGAAAGACGCAGCTTCTTCCGGAGTTCTCCCGCCGCTTCCCTGTCGACCTGAAAAACGAGAAGATCACGGATTATGTTGAACCGTTCGTCGGCGGCGGTGCGATCTTCTTCTTCCTCAACCAGCGCTTCTCATTCCGGCGCTCTACAATCTGCGATGCGAACGAGGAACTCATCCTCACATACCGGGTGATCAGGCGTTCGGTGAAGGGTCTTATACGGGAACTGGAGACCATCGAGTGCGATTATCTCAGGAAGAGCCCAAAGGCGCGGGAGGAATGCTACTATGATATCCGTGACGCGTATAACCGGGAGAAGGAAGCGACCGATTTCTTACGGTACTCCGCGGACTGGGTTTTGCGGGCTGCGCAGATGATCTTCCTGAACCGGACCTGCTACAACGGGCTCTTCCGGGTCAACCGTCGCGGCGAGTTCAACGTGCCGTTCGGCAAGTATGCGAACCCGGAGATCCTGTACGCGGAAAACCTGAACGATGTCGCAGCACTCCTGAAACATACCCGGATCCTGCACGGCGACTTCACGAAGTGCCGGCCGTTTGTCAACAAAAACACGTTCGTCTATCTCGATCCCCCCTACCGTCCGCTGAACAGTACGGCGTCGTTCACGTCCTATGCAAAACAGGGATTCTCCGATGACGACCAGCACCGTCTCGCGCAGTTCTACCAGGATCTGGCTTCAACCGGCGCAAGGCTGATGCTCTCCAATTCCGATCCGAAGAACGAGAACGAGGACGATGCATTCTTTGATGAGCTGTACGCGGATTTCAGGATCGTACGCGTACCGGCCCGGCGCATCATCAACTGCAATGGTTCCCGGCGGGGCGCGATCAGCGAACTCGTCGTCACGAATTACCGCGTGCCGCCGTGCAGATCATCGTCATAGGCAGGAAAATCCGTAAAATGAGGATGGGTCAGATGTAATTGTTCTTCCTCAGCCAGTCTGTCTGGGGCCGCAGGTACCGGAAGATAATATCGCATTTCTCATCCTGGAAGCTCCATGGGATGACAATCAGGGTGTCTCCTTCGCGAATCCACGTCCGTTTTTTCATTTTGCCCTTGATCCTGCCCATACGGGTGACCCCGTCAAGACAATGGACCTTGATATGATTTGCCCCCAGCATGGTCTCGGCAAGAGCGAACTGTTCCTTATTCCATTTTTTCGGTAACCGGACCCGGATAACCGGTGTCCCGTCAGGGTTGACCGCATTGGGATCTATATTGTCATTGTTCCTGTTTTGAAAACTCATTCAACCAACTACGTTTGGTACACCGATGGTGCCTGACATGGTAAAGCTATGGTAAGGATCAAACCAGAGCCGGGACTTTTTGCGCGAAAGCTACGGGCGACCGGAATGGCTATCTACCCACCGTCCAATAGTATCCCAGTCACAGTTGAGCAATGATACGGTACCGGTCCAGGTACGTCAGCTAACGCTCCGCGAGGGATCATGACGGGGCGGATTGCCGGAACTTCATACTTTTCTGTCGTGATCGAATATCCCGGGATATTCCTGGCATATCGCGGGAAGACGGATTTATTAAAAATCCCCTCCTGCGTGAGCGGGATCCTTTCCGAAAAAAACCGGGAAAGACCAGGGAGTGGAGGTACTATGTCACACCAGTTTGCCGGGACTCCGGCCATAAAAACACGCCGGAACGGCGGGGACCCGGCATGAGCGTGCAGGTAAAATTCGCAACGCCGTCGGGATCCGTATCACTCGATCTTGCCAGGATCTCGGCTTTCGAGATCACCCGGCTGCGCACTACGTTCGAACTTCTTGCCCTCACGCCGGAAAATCCCCGGAAGAATACCCCGTACGTGATTGCAACACGGGGATGGGAATGGCAGGTCAGGGAGATCGCCGATACGCTCCAGAAACTGAAGGCAGAGACCGGCGAGATCATCTTCGAGATCACGGATTCAGAGAGCCACCTTGTCAAGAACACATCGTAATCCTTCACGTGCCCCCATCTCAAATATTGGTGGTTTCTTCCTGGAGATGGATCAACCCATCATTCTTTACCAAAAGACAACGAATACTATGATACCTTAAATGGTTTTGGCGAGCATCTGCTCCCGTTTGGACCACCGCACCAATGCGGACCTCTCCTCCGATTCAGCAAAACCCTTTTTGAACAGGTAACCCTGCGCAATACCCTGTTGCAGGGCATGCCGGCACGATAAAATCAGGAACTATTCCATGAGACAAAATACCGTAAGACCAGAAGTCAGGGGGACACGCTCCGGGTATGTTATCCGGTATACCTGCCCTGCCTGCGCTACTGAAAATATCATTGTATGTAAGATGCCGCGCGATTACTACCGGGAAACCCACGAAGCGAATTGCAGGCACTGCAGGAACCGGCTGACCGTTCTCACCCCCGGTCACCAGAACCGGAATGCCAGTGAAGCGTCCCCGTAGTTCCTGAATAAAATTCCGATACCGCAATTTTCCCGGGGATTTTGGAACATATCAGGAAATAATTGCCGATGATTACCCGGGGAATTTCCGGAATTTCTCTTATCTGCCACTACGGCAGGAGGATGACAAAGAGGATGACAATAACAATGGCGATGATAAGAAGGAGGAACCAGCCCTTCCGCCAGATCGGGGGCTCGGCGATGAAATCGTATGCGCGGGCAAGATCCGGATTCTTTCCCGTCAGCCATGCAATCACGCGTTTTGTCATCTGCCCCTGCTTCCGGCCATCAGCCGTATCTGATCGTCCGATGGTTCCTGCAGGGAGATAGCGGTTTGCATTGTACAGGTGCATCCGGACCGTCCCCGTCTCACAGCAGGTCAAAAGCCCGGGGATTTTATTGAAGAGATGCCGGCAATTCCCCGGAGAAAACGATGTCCTTTCCGGTCAGCCGTTGAAGTTGTGGAAGTCGTAACAGTTCCGGATGAATTCCTGTTTCCGGTGCTCGCTTGCGTTGACGGGCGGTTTCAGGTAACCGACTTCCGGAGTCTGCCGGGCAGGGCAGAACGGGCAGAGCGCGGAATCCACGTCGTTTGCCTTCGTCCGGACCGGGCAGTAGTACACGCCATCGATGAGCTGCACCCGGTCTCCTCCCGGAAACGGCATACCGGCAGGATGGCCCGGCAGTTCCTGCACGAGCATGCAGAACCCGGATAACAGGAACTTTAAAAACCGGAGCCGGATGCTTTCATCTTCGCCGGAACTGCATTGCCCGGCAATCATCGCGAAGTACGCCTTTGTCTTCTCCGGTACCGGTGCCCGCATGCCGGCAAAAACTCCCTGCTGGTCCATGAGCCGGATATTCTGGTAGGTCCCGTGCAGGTGTGCGGTGATCGTTGCTTCAAGGTTTTTCCGGTATGCAGGATCAATGTCCCGGATATTTTCGGAAAAATTCCAGCGCATCTGCTGGAGATCCCGCGGCGAGTACGCAAGAACGATCTTCGCGATTGCGCTGCCAAGATCGCCCCGGGTCGTACAGGACGCGAGGCGATCGCAATCGCTCCGGATCTTTTCTGCTGCGGCCGATCGATCCGGTACTGGTGGTGGCGTGCGGAACATGGGATGCATCACGGCCTATTCCGGGAATTTTTTACGGAATTGTCCCGGAATTTATTCATCTGCCTTTTTGCATAAATTCCTGTTGCCCGGATGCTCATCGTCCCATGATCGCCGTTATGATTCCGGTGCCTGCGCCCGGGAACCGGTTGCATAAAAGAGCGGGTTGATCATCGGGAACCTGCCCGGGGCAGAGCCTCAGTGTCGAGGGAACTGGTTGTATAAACGAGCCGGGTTGATCATCAGGGGGGCAGATCCGTATACCCGTGGTAAACCGGAATCCTGTTCCGGGAGCTTACCCTGCTTCCGAAGAATGCCCGGGGAAAATACGCCCGTAACGGGCTCCGATTGACCATGTTTCCGGAACCGCCGGCCAGGTTTTGCAAAAACTGAGCCAGGTTTCCCTGGTATTTACGGTTTTATCGTCGGAGAAAGCCGGCCAGGTATATGCAGGTTTGGACAGCGGAAAAATCCGGAAACGTCCAATCATACCAGAGACCGTATCTGAGGAAAATCGCGCTGTAAAAATCGCCCCATATCCGCGTTCTGCCGGAGGATACGTGCAGGGGGTGTGTGGCGGGAGGTGCCGGAAGGCTTGCCCGGATTCCGGTTTTCATCCGGTCTCCGTCGGAGCGTGTCATCATCCATGCAATCACCGGGGGTAGTCCGCCGGATTCTCCGTCGGAGCCGGGGGACCCGGTATTCCCCGGAGATCGTTCCGGGAAATCCACCCCGGCAGGCAGGAACCATGCCCCCGGATCCCGGGTACTTCCAGAGAACGTCAGGTTCCTGCAATCGCTTCCCTCCGACGGAGACCTTCGGTATGTGCGACCGGTTTTCCCGGTTTTTTGGCCATATAGCGGCACGAATTCCCAGGAAAGTGTCCGGAATTCGCACGTTTCAGTCAATTCCATCGACGTAAAAACGGGGGCATTAAATAGCACCAATGGGGGACGCGAAATACTCGCAGATATGCCGGAGGACGCCAGACATGCCGGAACGCGGCTGTTGTCAGAAAATGATACCGTTTTATCGTCGTATACCGACGTAAATCAGGAGTAACACCTGTCCGGCATTACCGGTTATGCCACGAGTTTCCTCGCTTCTTCTGCGGGAATCGCAACGAGCGTCTCCATCTCGAAGTCATCCTCCCTCCGAATGGCCATGTTCATTGCCGCTGCTTCATTTAAGGCTTCAAATATCGTTATAACATCGTATCTCCCGAGTGTCCAGTAGATGCCGGTGTACCGGATTCCTTCTTTCGCCTCCAGCACCTGCTTTCTTAAACTTTCGACAACACTCTCCCGTGTCACCTGTTTCCTGAATTTCACGAGCCCAATGAAATACATTGCCAATCCCCCCGTTTTGGGAACAGTTGACTATCCGCAAAAAGGCTATATTAATGCTTGTCTTGCGGAAAAGTGAGGGACAGTAAAAACCGGTCAGCCGAAAGACGGAATACCGGGAAAACCTCACGATGATCGTCAGGACGTATTGGGAACCCTATTCTGGTATACTGCTGATAGTGTTGCATTAGGAACCCTGCAGGAATACCTGCCGGAATAAACAGATGATATGCGTTTCCGGGTTAACGGAACCGTGGCCGGAATAAAAAAAGAGATGGCAGGCGGGATATCAGGTCCCGACATACATCCTGATTGCCTGTTCGTAACATTTCTGTGCTTCAACAAGCTTTCCCATCTTCTGCAGCGTCTGGCCCTTGTTGAACAGGACATCTGCATCTTCAGGGATAATCTTCAAAGCACGATCGTACGCTTTTATTGCTTTTTCGAACTCCCCCTGACTGTCACGGAGATTGCCGTGTTCAACACAATCGTGCTGCTGTTTCAGATCTGCCAATTGCATGATTTCCCCCTCCCGAGTCACATACCGTGACCTGATCCTGAATACAGGGTCTCAATTAATAGTAATTTGCCAACAAGTCATGCAAAAGAGATCTGCATGGATATATGCCGTGCAAAGACCCCGGATTCCCGCAGATTACGCCGGAAATGGGGGAAAAGCCATCCATCAATGAGTTCCGGATTACCGGCTTCCCGTGGGATTGTGAGAATGATGACTTAAAGCCCGTCCTTTACAATCCGCACTTGACCAGCTCCACCGGCATTACACCCGGAACGAGAACTATGTTGTCGAAGGGTACGTAGAGATCCCAAAGGACCGGTATGCC
>CAZNLI010000007.1:0-7859 GCA_964574125.1 uncultured Methanoregula sp. | reverse complement strand
CCACTATCACATCCTCTTCTATGCAAAACCGGGCGGGAGCAGGACGTTTACCCTTGAATCGAGGTACGGGCTCATCGAGAAAGACACCGGCAACCGTTCGCCCAACAATGCCGACCGGGAAAATGTCTGGCCAATCAACCGGGAATACAAGCCCGGGAACATGAAGAACAAGAACGAACTCCCTCTCCCGCTGTTCACAAAGATGATCCGGTACAGTAGCAACGAAGGCGACCGTATCGCCGATTTTTTCCCTGGCGGATTTTCACCGGCAAAGGCGGCAACCGGCTTCAGCCGCCGGGTCACTTGGTTTGAGGTCTCAAAGCCGGTATTCGATGCGGAAATGGAGGAATTACAGAAGATCCGGCCCGGATACCGCCACCCCCGGCTCCGGAAGCCTCTCATCAAAAATCCTGAACGATCCCGCACACGATGGACCGAAGCGGATATCCGGAATCCCGATAGCGAATTCCGGAAGTTCCCGGGCACCCGCGTGCGAATGAAAGAGATCGTCGCGCAGTTGCAGGAAATGTTCGGGCGCTGACAGTGGGCAATCAGGAAAGCGCTAAAAAAAATCTATCGAAAATTTTCTGGAAGCATCCCTCATATGGACAGGGAAAAAATACCGGGACCTGATAGCAAAATGATTATCGGGCCTTAATCCTCCGGTAATCCGGAAAATTATTTGAGGAAACGGATCCTGAAAATCTGAAAACGGGTGTTTTAATTGCCCTGTCCGGTTGCACCGTAATGCTCCACGGTCCCATAGGTCACCGGTTTCTTTCCTTCAAGGACCGATACCGCCCCATGCCCGCCGCAGATGATGCACCGTTTCCCGGACTCTTTCAGTTTTGCGTCGGTTGCCGCGGCAAGCTCGAGTAGTGCGCCGCGTTCCTTCTTGGCAACTTCATTATTCACGTTGACCGAGGCGACAAGGAATTCCGCAAGGGAGTTATATGCCATCCGTTCCGGCGTGAGGCTCGCGATGTTGATGATGCTGTCGGCGGCAAAGAGCAGGCCGGACTCTTCGGAGAAGAGGTAGATCTGCCCGCCGATGTGGCCGCCAAGGCTTTCGAGCACCTCAAAGCTGATGCCGCCGATCTCCACGGTTGCGAGGATCGGGAAGATCCCCCGGTGTCCGACCGGTATCGTGGGGAAGAGAACGATATTTTCCGGGGGCTTGAAGAGCGAGAAGAGGTTGACCATCTTGGTGTAGAACGTCTCCAGGATCAGCTTGTCGCTGCGCGTGCCGTACGCCCGGTTGTTTTCCTTCACGATCCCAAGCGTTGTTTTGTGCATGAACGACTGCGCGGAAAAGTACCCGGCCCCGCCGCAATGATCGCCATCGGCATGGGTGATGATAATACGCGAGATATCCGAGGGTTTCCCGATACCGTACCGTTCCAGCATCATCCGGACATCGGGGAAGTAGATCCCGTACCCGGTGTCGATGAGGACAACTTCGTCCGGGGTCTGGAGCGCAAAGATACTCCCTCCGCAGGGCATCTGGAAACAGAAGACCGTGAACCGGTCCGTCACACGGATCCTCTGTACATCGGCAGAGAACCGTTCGCCAATCGTTGCCCGCATCGTCTCCCCGGTCGATAGCACGCAGGAGAATGCTTTCTTCGGGTCATTGCCCCGGTCCATCAGTTCCTGTGCGATATGGTTGGTATCGGCAAGGAACGAGAGGAGGAAAGCGTCCTCCGATTCCCCGATGATGTTCCGGATCTTCTGAGCGAGCGTCACGTAGAAGACCGTGTCATCGAGATGTTCACCGGTATTGTCGTACTCTAAAATCTCCATCCGGTACTTGGACTTGATCTCGTCCATCAGTTTCTCAACAGCCCCGCTCTTCTCAACATGCAGGCTGACCGTGAGCCGGCCGGGGTGGCGCCCGGCATCGTCGTAATCGATGAACGCGATGTTGGCCCCGGCGTTTGTTGTATAATTCAGGAATTCATCGAGGGCGCCGCTGCGGTTGGGAACCCAGGCATAGAATTTCAGGAAACTGACTGGCCGGATCGAGGTCTGGAGGTAGCCGATTGCCGCAAGTTCCTTTGTTATCTTCTCATACGCGGTCTCATCGGCAGTCACCTCGAAAAAGACGGTGACGGGATCGATTCTCCTGTCAAACTGGAGCCGGTTGATGTTGCCGTTATAGTGCCGGATGATCGCGGCTGCACGGTGCAGTGCTCCTGCTTCATCGGGCATGCGGGCGACAAACGAGTATTTTCTCATGGTATAGGGTCACCAGCGGGTATGCCGGAAACGATTGGACATGAAGTAAAAAATAGCTTGTTATGAGAACCGGCAAAATGTGAGATGTGGGAATTGCAAAAAAAGGGAATCAGTATTTTTTCCGGGCCCAGAGGATTGCACCGGCACCGAAGAGAGCAAGGGCAAGTACGGGGGTAGCCATACCGATACCAGCTTTCGTTGCGCTTGCTGCCGGTGTTGTTCCCGATTCCTGCACGGTTGTTTCAGCAGCGGTTCCGACAGATGCGGGAGTAGTAGTAGTCTCCAGGGTTGCAGGAGCCGTTGTCACCGCTGTTGACGTCATGGTCAGGTTCGCGGTTGGTTCAGAGATTGTCAGGGTGAGCCTGAGAATATTGGTCATTGCCGGGTTTGTACCGGTGACGGTATACTGGCCCGGGGCCATGTCGGCATGGAAACTGTACGAGAACGATCCCGATGCGCTCACCGGGGACATGAAGGTATGCAGAACCTTCCCGGAAGCATCGGTGACATTGATCTTGACATAGGAGACTCCTTTCTCCGCCATCCCGTTGAGGGTGATATAATCACCCAGCCGTGCGGTTGACGGGCTTGCTTTCAGATAGAACTCCGGCTGCTTCAGCGTGATGGACACCGATGACGTGATGCCGGGGTTTTCCGCATCCCAGACCGTAACGGTATGCCTGCCGGAAGAGAGTTTCGACGGGTCAACCCGCGTCGTGTCCCAGGTAAAACTCCATGTTTTTCCTTCCAGGAATTTTGCCGGGTTGCCGGAACCTTCCGTGCCGCTCAGACTGTACGGGGGAACGCCGCCGGCGGGCAGTCCGGGGCCGGTGATCTTGATGAGCGTGTTGTTCCCAACAGAGTTCATACCGTTGAAGATGATCGTATCGCCGACATAGTACCAGCCGGCTCCCTGGTATCCAACCGTTACTTCGCCACCTGCCGCAAGGACGGGAGCAACAATCCCGCATGCAAGAAGTACAATACCGAACACGAGGAACCGGGAATAAAACCGCAAAGAACGCATAGTAAACCTCAGTATAAAAACGATGCCTCCTGAAAGAATAAATATTTTCCCGCTTTTTTTATCCTGCGGGCAAAATTTCAGCCCGTTTGCCGCTTCGTCTAACGTGAATACCGTGTAACGAAACTATATCCATCTCCGGTACAATCTCAGAGCTGGGATACAACGTATGGTTGATGTCAATACGGCGGTACAATCCGGAAGTGCCCTTTTAAAAAAGCAGATGGGCTCTTTTGCGGGTTCTTTTGGCTACGAAGAGACAGCCTACCATCTTCCGGTCTCTTTTGCTCTCACCGGAATTGCGGTTCACGATCCGGCGACCGCAGCTTCAGCGTACGCAAAGATGCAGGACAACCCCCTCATCGCGCAGGAATGCCTGCTCGCAGTAAAAGCGGGGAAGGCGGGGAGGGAACCGGCGCCCTACACCGGGTTCATCCCGGACACGGTGCTCCGGAAACTCGGGTACTCGCTTGTGGACGGGAGCATCATCGGCCTTGCTCTCCTTGTCGGCAGGCCTGAGAAGGGATCGGACGCGGCCGGCATCTGCCGCGAACTGCAGGAGAAGTACATGCTCACGTTCCTTGCCGGCGATATCATTGCGTCGCTCACGGGCAACGGGGTTAAGGTCGGGCTCGATTACCGGCTCATCCCGCTCGGGTCGACGAATGCCCATGGCGTCCACTTTGTCGATATCATCGCACGGGTAGCCATGATGTTTGGCGGGGTGACTCCCGGCGATGCAGGAAGGCTTCTTACGTACGCGGCAGAGCGGGCAAAGGCAATCGTCTTTGTCTTCCCCGGGTTGTCGGATGAGGATCTTGCCCTTGTCGATGCGATGCGGGTGCTTGGTTTTCCCATCGTCTCGCTCGGGAAGTATGAATCCGGAGACTGGATTTCGGCATCGGCGGAGGACGCAGTCCGGCGCGGGATGGAGGCAAAGGGGATCAAGGTCACGGTGACTGCAATCCCTATCCCCATGGGCTGCTCGCCGGCATTTGAAGGCAAGAGCATCCGGAAAGAGGAGATGTACGTGGAATTCGGCGGGGGACGGTCGCCCGCGTTCGAATTGTTGCAGATGAAGAAAAAGGACGAGGTTACCGATGGAAAAATCACCGTGATCGGCCCCGAGATCACCGCGATGAAAGAAGGATCGGCAAACCCGCTCGCAATTATCATCTCCGTTGCCGGGCCTGCCATGAAGAAGGACTACGAGCCGGTGCTGGAGCGCCGGATCCACAACTTCGTCAACTATGGGGAAGGTTCGTGGCATGTCGCCCAGCGCGATCTCATCTGGGTGCGACTCTCGAAAGAGGCGGTTGCGAAGGGCGTGAAGATCGAGCACATCGGAAAACTGCTCGCGAGCAAGTTCCGGATGGATTTCCCGTCGCTCATCGACGCCGTATCCGTGACGCTGATAACGGACAGAGACAAAGTCCTTGCAGCAAAACGGGATGCGGAATCTGTCTACGCGGAACGCGATGCACGGATCCGGGGCATGAAGGATTCCGATGTCAGCATTTACTATTCCTGTACCTTGTGCCAGACGTTTGCCCCAAACCACGTCTGCGTGATCACCCCGGAACGCCCGGCACTCTGCGGGGCGATCAGCTGGCTTGACGGCAGGATCGCGTACGAGATCTCGCCGGCCGGGGCAAACCAGCCGGTGGAGAAGGGCAAAGCCATCAATGAAATAACCGGCGAGTACGAAGGTGTGAACCGGTTCGTGAAGAAAGCGAGCCACGGGGAAGTCGACCGGTGCTCGCTCTACGCGGTCATGGAATTCCCGATGACCTGCTGCGGGTGTTTCGAGTGCATTGCGCTGATGCTCCCGGAAGTGAACGGGATCATGGTCGTGCACCGGGAATTCACCGGCATGACGCCATCCGGCATGACCTTCTCGACGCTTGCCGGAACAATTGGCGGCGGCGCCCAGACACCGGGCTTTGCCGGGATCTCGAAACAGTATATCCTCTCGGACCGGTTCCTGCAGGCTGAAGGAGGTATCAGGCGGCTTGTCTGGATGCCGTCCTCGCTCAGGGAGGAACTGAAATCACGGCTTTTGAAAAAACTGGAAGAGCAGGGTATCCCGGATTTCTTCGACAAGATTGCCGATGAGACAACGGCAGCAACAATCGAGGATCTCTCCTCGTTCCTTGCAAAGGTCGATCACCCGGCGCTCTCAATGGCCCCGCTGATCTGAGGTGCATGATGGGGCTTACACCACCATTCGACTGGACCGGATCGGTCGGCACCGTGACGCTCGGGGCGACGGCAGCAGAAGGGGGCACCCGGAGCGTCTCGTACAGGATCGGCGGAGGAACGACGCTCCCGCTGCTCCCGGGCGGAAATCCCGGGCATGCGCCACTGGTCGCTTTTGAGATCTGCGACGATATAAAACTCTGGCCAGCAATCGCGCTGAAAGCCTGCGGGAATGTTACCGGCGATATCGCCGCATGGGCGAAGATCGCGGAGAACACGTATCAGGCGGATGTCATCCGGCTCTACCTCACGAGCACCCGGCAGCGGAACTTCTCCGATTTTGCAAAAATCAAAACAACGGTCAGGGCAGTCCTCGATGCGACAACGCTTCCCGTGATCATCGAGGGGAGCAATGAGCCGGCCATCGACAGCGAGGTCTTCCTTGCCTGCGGGGAAGCCGGGCAGGGCGAACGACTGCTCCTCGGGACTGCGGAAGCGGGACGGTACCGGAGCATTGCCGCGGCGGCACTTGCCTACAACCACGGCGTTATCGCCCAGTCTCCCATCGACATCAACCTTGCAAAGCAGCTGAACATCCTGCTCCGGGAGATCGGCGTCCCGAACAACCAGATCGTGATCGACCCGTACACGGGGACGCTCGGGTACGGGTTCGAGTACTCGTTCTCTGCGATGGAGCGGATCCGGTTTGCGGCGCTCAAGGGTGATGCCGATCTCGCGATGCCGATGATCTGCTCTGCCATCGACTCGCTGAATATCAAGGAGGTCCGGGATGCAAATCCCGCCGGGCAGGATCGTATGGCGATCAGCTGGGAGTGTTATGCCGGGATTGCCGCTGCCGCTGCCGGCGCCGAGATTGTCTGCGTCCGGCACCCGGGAAGTGTCGCGCTCCTTAAAGATACGTTCAGCCACCTGACGCCAAAATCCGGGGGAGCGTGAGATCGATGGCGCTCAAGGCTCTCGATATCTACAAGATCCTCCCCAAGAAGAACTGCAAGGAATGCGGGGATCCGACATGCCTTACGTTCGCCATGAAACTTGCCGCGGGCAAGGGGGATATCAACCTTTGCCCGTACCTTGACGAGCAGGCAAAGAACGTGCTCGGCGCATCGACCCGGCCACCCATCCGGCTTGTCAAAATCGGGGTCGGCGAACGGGTGCTTCCCGTCGGCGAGGAGTTCGTCCTGTACCGGCACGACAAGACATTTTACCATCCCCCGGGGATCCTGTTCGGGGTCAAAGACACGCTCCCGGAATCCGGTATTACATCAATCGTCAAAAGGGTCCGGGCCGAGCGGGTGACCCGGGTGGGAATGGATCTTGCGCTCAACGGCATTGCGGTGACAAACGACAGCGGATCTCCCGGAACATTCGCAAATGCCGTTGCTGTCGTTGAGAAGAATGCCGATCTCCCGCTCATCCTCATGTCGCAGGATACGGGCGCGCTCGCTGCAGCCCTTGTCCACTGCGGGACGTACCGGCCGCTCATCCATGCCGCAACACCGGAGAATTTCCGGGAGATGTGTGCGCTTGCAAAGCAGCACGGCTGTCCCCTTGCCATCACGGTGCAGGGTGTCGACAACCTTGCGGTCCTTGCAGATGCCTGCGTAAAAGAAGGGGTAGCCGATCTTGTCCTTGACCCGGCGCCTGCGAACCTGCACGAATATGTTCCGGTCGCAACGGCGATCCGTGAGCTCGCGATTACGAGGACTGCACCGGACCTCGGCTACCCGATCTTCCTTGACGCGACCCGGTATTTCCCGGAAGATGCCGCAATCGTCCTTGGGATCGTAAAGTATGCATCGGTTATCGTCACTTCCCCGCTCTCACCGGCAGCAGTCACCTCCGCTCTCACGCTCCGGCAGAACATCTACACGGATCCCCAGAAACCGATCCAGATGAACCCGGGGATCTACCGGATCGGCAATCCCGGAAAAGAAGCTCCGGTCTTCATGACTGTCAACTTCTCGCTGACTTATTTCACGCTCGAAGGATACCTTGAATCCACCCGGACCCCCTGCTTCATGCTGCTTGTCGATACGGAAGGGCTCTCGGTTCTTACGGCCGTTGCGTCCGGCAAGCTGAACGAGACTATTGTCCGGGACTCGATCAAAAAATTCAACCTTGAATCCGAGGTCTCCCACCGGAAACTGATCATCCCGGGCTATGCGTCCCCGCTCTCGGGGCGGATCGAGGAACAGACCGGCTGGAAGGTACTGGTCGGCCCGCGCGACGCTGCCGAAGTGGGTGAGTTCATCGAGCAGGTCTGGAAGAAGGAAAAACCCGGCACCACATAAAAAGGAAAAATATGGCTCTGTAGAAATTATTATTTTCCTGACGTTCTCGGGGGAGACCGATACACCCTGCAGGGTGTGTCGGG
>CAZNLI010000006.1:8673-60124 GCA_964574125.1 uncultured Methanoregula sp. | reverse complement strand
CTGGGTGATCTGGTACGCCTTGTCAAGATCGGGGTAGAAATAGTTCTTCCGGGAGAACTCTGACTCAGTAAGAACCTCGCAGTTCAGCGCCTTTGCAACCCGCATGGCGTACTCGATCGCCTTTTTGTTCAGCACCGGCATCGAGCCGGGAAGGCCGAGGCAGACCTCGCAGACATGGGTGTTGGGTCCGTCGGACCGGTAATCGGTCGAACAGCCGCAGAAGAGCTTGCTCTTCGTGTCAAGCTGGCAGTGGACTTCGAGGCCGACGATCACCTGATCCGCGCTCATGCCTTCACCGCCTGCTCGTACGCGTACGCGACATCGATCACGCGCTCGTCCTCGAAGTGCCGTCCCATGATCTGGAGGCCGACCGGCATCCCTTCCGATATCCCGCACGGGACCGAGATTGCCGGGATCCCGGCAAGGTTTGCGGGGACCGTCAGGATATCGGAGAGGTACATGGAGAGCGGGTCGCTCTTCTCGCCAAGTTTGAACGCAATCGTCGGCATGGTCGGGCCTGCGATCACGTCCACGTCGGAAAGGACCCGCAGGAAATCCGCCCGCACGTTTGCCCGGGCTACCTGTGCCTTTGCGTAGTACTTCCCGTAGTATCCGGATGAGAGTGCAAACGTCCCGAGCAGGATCCGGCGCCGGACCTCCGGGCCGAACCCCTGCCGGCGCACGTCCCGGTACGCATCATGCCACGACTTTTTGGCATCTGCCGCCGGGCCGTACCGGACCCCGTCGAACCGGGCAAGGTTGGAGCTCGCCTCGCTCGTGCAGGTGACATAGTACGCGGCAAGCGCGTACTGCATCGAGGGGAGCGTGCAGGGCACTGTCGTTGCGCCGAGCTCTTCGAGCTTTGCGATCGCCTTCCGGACAATTCCCGCGACAGCCGGATCGACACCCTTGCCGAAGTACTCGTCCGGGATCCCGATCTTCAGGCCTTTGATATCTGCTGAAGGCGCATGAGAGAAGGGACGGTCGCAGGAGGTGCTGTCCCGGGGGTCATGGCCGGCGATGACCGAGAAGAGCTTTGCGACATCGGTAACGGTGCCGGCCATCGGCCCGATCTGTTCGAGCGAGTTCGCGTACGCGATCAGGCCGTACCGGGAGACGCGCCCGTAGGTCGGCTTCAGTCCCACGATCCCGCAAAAAGCGGCCGGGCACCGGATCGAACCGCCGGTGTCGGTCCCGAGCGCCATCTTCACCATCCCCGATGCCACTGCCGCGGCGCTTCCTCCCGAAGATCCGCCGGGCACCCGGCCGGTGTCCCTCGGGTTGAGTGTCGGGCCGAACGCGGAGTTCTCGGTCGTCGTCCCCATCCCGAACTCATCCATGTTGGTCTTGCCGGCAACTGCTGCACCCGCCGCACGGAGCAGCGATACAACGTGGGCGTCGTACGGCGGCACGTAGCCTTTCAGGATCTTCGACGCACAGGTCGTCTCGATCCCTTTTGTCGAGATGTTGTCCTTGACCGCAACCGGGATGCCGGAGAGCGGCCCGTTGTTGTACTCCGCTTTCCTGCAGGTCGTGAGAAATGCATTGATCGGATCGTCCGGTTCGAAGGTTAACGTCCCGGTCACTGCATCACCCGCGGTGCTTTGATGAACCCGTTCTCGGAGGCGGGAGCGTTCCTTACCACATCGTCATGGGAAAGCGATGGCGCAACCGTGTCTTCGCGCATCACGTTCACCTCGGCATGGGCGGGAATATCCCCGGCCGGTACCTGGTCGAGGATATCGAAATAGCCGAGGATCGCGTTGAACTGCTGGGTAAACGGTGCGAGCCCGCCTTCTTCGATGCCGATGTCGGCGAGGTCTGCGATATGCTCTACATCTTTCTCAGTAACCATGCTCCAACCTGCTGATGTGATCAATGTATCCTTGCAAGGACGTTTTAAAACCATTGTGCCGTGCAAGTTTCCGGAGAACGTCCCACACCCCGCTGCCGTACTGCATCGCTTTCTTCTCCTGCCACGCGATCTCCCTGCCGATATGCCGCTCTGCAACTTCGCGCAGCGGCACTTTCCTCATCCCGTCCCGGACCTTGAGCGAGGCCGGGATCGCGCGTGCGGCGCGCATGACCCGGAGGTCGAGATAGGGCATGGAGAATAATGTCCCGTGGAGTGCGGCAACCGCCTGGTCGCGTGCCGCCTGCTCCGGGAGGAGCGCGACATCCCGCGCGAGATCTTCTTCGAGCGCCGGGCTGGTCAGGTACCGGGTGTATCCCCCGAAGAGTTCGTCCGCTCCCTGCCCGGTGAGGATGCGGCGGTACCCGTGCTCTCCCGCGAACCGTGCGATGAAGTACTGGGTGAGCGCAATCCCCGCGTTCACCGGGTTCTTCTTCGGGATTGCCCGGACAACGAGGGGGAGGGCTTCTTCAATCTCCCGCGGTCCGAGCTCCACATACGAGCAGGAAAGTCCGAGGGCTTCAGCTGCGTGCTTTGCCTGCCGGAGGTCATGGGACCCGGAAATCCCAACCGCGACGCACTCGCGCCCGGCAAGGTATGCGACAAGCGCCGAGTCCACGCCGCCGGAGAGAGCCGTGATCCCCTCGTCGCTGCGCAGCGCAACGGATGCGACAATCGCTTCTTCCAATGGAAGGTCCGGGACATCCGGCGCAATCGTTCCCGTGACCTTCCCTCCGCACATGATGGTCCCCGCCGGGCAATCGCCGGGGACGATCCCGAGAGAGTCGCGGGCGGTGCACCCGTCCCACGCAAGGAAAAATTCCCCGCCAAAAGAGGGGACCAGTTCCGGGGTGTTCTTGAGGATCTCTTCGAGCCCGGAGAGAGGGATCTTCTGCCCGTTGCGCTCGATCCAGCCTGAGATCTGTATCCGGCTCATAAATGCAGATAGTAGTGGGCGGTTCCTGTCCATGTATCTTATCTTACGGGACAACCTGTCCGTGGCCATCCCTGCAATCCCACAATGCAGTATTTGCCGAAATGCATAAATCGGCACCTCACATTGTTTTTGTGGCAGTTATCCCATGGTCCAGCCGTCGATCATCGCCCTTGGCGCATCGCTTCTCGGTATCATGCTCCAGACCTATGGAGCGGAATACCGGGCCATCTACATCATCGGCACCGCGTGTATCATGGGGGCGTTTGTCATCGCGTTTACCGAGTTCGTGCTCTTTGTCAAGGACACAATCGTCAAGTCGCGCCACAGGGGATCTTCAAAAAGTCTCTGATGCAACCGGTTTTTACCGGGAATTTCCCGCGTGTCTCCCGGTCATCCGGGCAACTCCGGGTTCTCCCGCCTTGTTCTGGTCTTTTCTTTCTGTCCGGTCCGTTTCCGGAATTGAAGCATGGTTATAAAAGTCTCCGGCGGATCGTTTTTTAAAACAGCCGATCCATTATTGTACCTCTCTTCCAACTGGCGCGGGGGTAGCTAAGCCTGGCCAAAGGCGCCGGACTTAAGATCCGGTCTCGCAGGAGTCCGTGGGTTCGAATCCCACCCCCCGCATCAGATCCGCCTGCAGAATCGGTCGGAAAGTCCCGCGCACAACCGGACTGTTCCGGTTCAGGTTATCTCGATCCTTTCCCCGGTCACCATGTAGTGGATGTTCTCCGCCATCCGGCAGGCATGATCGCCGGACCGTTCGAGGTACCGGGCGACCATGATCGAATAGGTTGCCCGGGTGATCATCTTCGGGCTCTCCATCATGAACGTCAGCGTCTCGCGAAAGATGGAGTGCCAGAGCGCGTCAACCGCGTCGTCGCGGGGCGAGAGCCCGTCGATAAGATCGGGGTTTTCGGTCTCGTACGCCGCAAGCGTATCGTCGATCATCGCGATCACGAGATCGGCCATGTGCCGGATGGGAAGCGGGCGGGCAAAGTCCGGCTGCCCTTGCATGTACGTAACCATGTTCGCGATGTCCTTCCCGTACCTCCCGATCCGTTCCGCCGACGTTATGATCTTAAGCGTGCAGGCGATCACCCGCATATCCCGTGCCATCGGCTGGTTCAGGGCAATAAGCTGGTACGTCCGCTCCTCCAGTGCAATCGTCGTCTCCCGCACACGCGTCTTGCGGGAGAGGATGTCCTGTGCCAGTGCGGCATCCCCGTTCCTGAACGATACGAGGGAATCGGAGAGCATGGTACGGCAGAACCGCGCCATGGCAAGCGTATCCCTTTTGAGCTGCGATAATTCTGCATGAAATTTCTCGCCCATACCTTCACCTACCCGAACCGCCCGGTGATGTAGTTCTCGGTCAGTTCTTCCGCCGGGTGCTCGAAGATCTGCCGGGTTTTCCCGCACTCGATCAGTTTTCCCAGGTACATGAAGCCCGTATAATCGCTGACCCGGGCCGCCTGCTGCATGTTGTGGGTGACGATGATCACCGTGTACTCCTTTCTCAGCAGATCGATTAAGTTCTCGATCTTCGCAGTTGCGATGGGATCGAGCGCGGAACAGGGCTCGTCCATTAAGATGATCCCGGGCCCGACCGCGAGCGTCCGCGCAAGGCAGAGGCGCTGCTGCTGCCCTCCCGAGAGGCCGAGGGCGGATTCGTCCAGCCGGTCCTTCACCTCATCCCAGAGCGCGGCCTGCCTCAGGCTTCGTTCCACGAGGGTATCGAGCGTAAACCGGTCCGAAATCCCGTGGACCCGGGGGCCGTACGCGACATTCTCGTAAATGGATTTGGGGAACGGGTTTGGCTTCTGGAATACCATCCCTACCTTCTTCCGGAGGAGGACGACATCGGTTGCCGGGTCCTGGATGTCCCGGTTGTCAAGGAGAATTTTTCCCTCAATCTTCACGCGGTCGATCAGGTCGTTGAGCCGGTTGAAGCAACGGAGCAGCGTCGACTTCCCGCACCCTGACGGCCCGATCAAAGAGGTGACACGGTTTTTGGGGATCGTTATGCTCACCGATTTGAGCGCATGGGACTCCCCGTACCAGAGGTTGAGATCGTCTGTTGCAAGGATCGTTTCCGTTGTCATGTTACTCCCGCAGCTTCCTGCTGAAATGGTGCCGTACGAAAATTGCCACCGAGTAGATCCCAATCACGAGGACGAGCAGTACGAGCGCGGTACCGTACCGGTTGACCGACGATCCCGGCACATTGGTCGCAAGGATGTAGAGGTGGTACGGCAGCGCCATCACCGGCTCGAAGACCGATGACGGGAGGTATCGCTTCGAGAAGACGGCTGCCGTGAACATGATCGGTGCAGTCTCTCCCGCAGCCCTCCCGATACTGAGGATTGTCCCGGTCAAAATCCCCGGGATCGCCATGGGGATGACGACATGCCGGATGGTCTGCCACCGGGTCGCTCCCATCGCAAGGCTCCCCTCCCGGAGCGAATCCGGGATCGTCCGGAGCGTCTCCTCGGTCGCCCGGATGATCGTCGGGAGCACCATGAGACCAAGCGTGACCTGCCCGGCAAGGAGCGAGACACCGAAGTGAAGGAAGTAGACGAGGAAGGCAAGACCGAAGAGCCCGAAGACGATCGAAGGGGTCCCGTTGAGGAGATCGACCGTTGTCCGGATCAGCCGGGTGGCCCGGCTCTCTTTCGTGTACTCGACCAGATAAATCGCAGCCCCGACCCCGAGCGGAAGGGCAAAGAGGATGGCGCCGGCAACAAGGTAACAGGTCCCGACGATGGCCGGGAAGATCCCCCCGGCACGCCCGAGATCCTGTACGGTTCCGGTGAGGAACTCCCACGAGAGCGCAGGAAGCCCGTGGACGACGATGTCCTGCAGGATGACAACGAGGATCAGGAGCACGATTGCTGCCGCCGCGATCACAAGGGAGAACGCGATCCGTTCAGCCTGCTTCGGGTTCAACCGGTCTCTGACAAAACAGGTTGCGATCGTTCCTGCAAGCACGACGAGCGCGAAGGGGAGGAGAGTCTTCATCACCGCAACGACAGCAAGGTTCTCCCCGGGGGCGATCCCGGAAAATGCCGGGATCCCGTTCACGATCGCCTCCTGGATGATGAGGACGCCGTTGAACATCGCGACGATTATCGCGGCAATGAGAAGGAGGAGAGAAAAACTCTCAACGATGCCGGGGGTAACCCGTGCCCGGATCCTACCGGAAATGGAAACCCGGTTCTTTTTGATCCGGCTTCCCATCTGGCGTTCCCGGATGTTTGTGAGGATAATGACCGCAAGGGAGTTGACGATCAGGGTGATGACAAGAAGAACGACGGCGACCATAAAGAGGGCAGCATAGTGATAGCTTCCCACCGCGACCTCCCCCATCTCGATGCCGAGCGTGCCGGTCAGGGTCCGGACCGGCGAGAGCACGTTCCAGACCGGATAGGGGACGATGGCGGCGTTCCCCGTCACCATCATGACGGCCATCGTCTCGCCGATCGCACGGCCGAACCCGAGGATGACGGCGGCGGTGATCCCGGAGAGCGCTCCCGGGACGAGGACCTGCGCAATCGTCTGCCACCGGGTCGCCCCGATGGCAAGCGATCCCTCCTTGTACTCCCGCGGGACCATGCTGATCGCGTCTTCCGAGATGCTGATGATTGTCGGGAGCGCCATGATGCCGAGCAAAATCGAGCCGGCAAGCCACGTCTCCCCGGTCGGGACACTGAACACGACCCGGATGAGATCGGTCAGCACGACAAGCCCGAAGAACCCGTACACGACCGAGGGGATACCGGCGAGGAGCTCGATGGCGGGCTTGAGGATGCTTTTTGCCCGGGGCGAAGCGAGCTCGGCAATGTAGATCGCACACCCGATCGAGAGCGGAATGGCAAAGGCCATCGCACCGAGCGTGACAAGCACGGTTCCGGCAACCAGCACCGCGACGCCGTACTGGGGCGGTACGCCGGTGGGATACCATGTTGTCCCGGTCAGGAACGGGACGATACCAACCTCGGAAAAGATCGGGAGGCTGTCCCGGATCAGAAAGAGGAGGATGAAGATGATCGCAACGAGGGCGGAAAGCGCGGTAAGGAACCAGACAATCCGGATTGCACCTTCGCGCAGGTTCCGGGTCTGCCTGAAAGGGAGGTACTGCCGGGGACTGCCCCGGCAGACCTCCCCGACCCCATCCATTGCATCGTTCACCTGCGGCATAAGGAAATTTTTTTAATTCCGGTCAGGCTGTGCTGACAAATCCCTCTTCCTCAACGATCTTCTGACCTTCTGCACTCCGGATGAAGTCAATGAAATCCTTTGCAAGGCCTGCCGGCTGGCCGTTCGTGAAGACGAAGAGTTCGCGCTGGAGCGGGTAGTTCCCGTTCCTGACGGTTTCTGCACCCGGCGTGATCGCTTCTGTGGAGGCACCGGTGATGACCGGCACTGCCTTCACGTCACCGGTGATGTACCCGATCGAGACGTACCCGATCGCCTGCGGTGTCTGGGCGATTGTCTGGGAAAGCGCGCCGTTGCTGTTCTTCTCGATCATCGCCTTCGTGACACTGGCACCTTTCATGACGCCGGCGGCATCCTTGTCGAAGAACTCGCGGGTCCCCGATGCGCTGTCGCGCCCGACAACCACGATCTGCTGGCCGGTACCCGGCACGTTCCCGGAGACACCGGTCCAGCTCGCGATCTCGCCGGCGTAAATTTTCCTGACATCATCCACTTTGATATTTTGGATCTGGTTCTTTTGGTTCACGATGATTGCAATGCCGTCTTTTGCCACGACATGCTTCACGAGATCCGGGTAGGACGCGGATTCCGTTGACTTCAGCTCGCGGGACGACATCCCGATATCCACGGTCTTCTCCCCGATCTGCTGGATCCCGACGCCCGATCCGCCGCCGGATACCTGGATGTCGGCGTTGGGATGGGTTGCCATGTAGGCTTCGGCAGCTTTCTGGACGATGGGAAGGACGGTTGTCGAACCGGAAATTTTGATCGTCTCTTGAGCCCCGGCTGTCGCTGTATCCTGCGATGCAGCTGGCGTTCCCGCCCCGGTACAGCCGGCAGCCGCGAGAGCGGCAACCAGCAGGACAACGCAACAGAGCGATACCCACAAAGGACTGGCTGGTGGTTGTTTCATGGTGTTCGCGACTATCTTCTCAGGCGGGAAATATACCTTTTTTCGCCATGGAATATAGGAATATACATATACTCTATTGAAGAATAGAGGAATAGAGTGACCGGCCATGGAGATACGGAGAGTCCAGTTCACCGGGGGTTCATCGTACGTCCTGACCCTTCCCAAGGAATGGGTGGACGCAAGGAAGATCAAGAAGAACGATCCGCTCGGGATCGAGGTCCAGCCGGACGGGACGCTGACGATCACGACCGCGACTGCCCGGGAGCCGGTGCAGCGCGTGAAGGAATTTGCAGTCACGGAGAGCATCGAACCGGATTACCTCTTCCGGCTGCTGATCGGGGCTTACATCGCGGGATTTACGACAATTGTCATCCGGTCCGGCGACCGGCTCCCCCCGTTTGTCCGGACGGTTGTCCGCAATTTTACCCAGATGACCATCGGGCAGGAAGTGATCGAGGAGACGGAACAGGCGATCACGTTAAAAGATCTGCTCTCTCCCGCGGAAATGCCGTTTGCGAACTCGATCCGGCGGATGTATGTCATCGTGCGGGCGATGCACGAGGATGCGGTTGCGGCAATCCGGACCCGGAATACCGATCTCGCAAAGGACGTCGCGGCCCGGGACAACGATGTCGACCGGCTCCACTGGCTCATCGCACGCCAGACCAGCATGGTGCTTTCCCATACCGAACTCTCGAAACGGATGGGGATCACGCCGGTGATGGCAAACCATTACCTGCTGATCAGCCGGATCATCGAGCGGATCGGCGACCATGCGGAGCGGATCGCGGACAATGTGCCGGGCGTCCTTGCGCGGGAGATCGATGCCGCAACCATGGAGAAGATCGCGCAGGCGAGCCGGACGGCGCTTGCGCTCTTCGACCGGAGCATCGTTGCGTTCTTCGATGGCGACATGAAGAAGGCGCAGAAGACCATCGGGTCGTTGCAGGCGCTGGAGGCGCTCTGCGACGGGATCACGGGCCCGGTTTCCCGGCAGGAGGCGCCCGGTGCGCTTGCGCTTGGCAATATCATGGGAAGCATCCGGAGGGTTGGCGAATACTCGGCGGACATTGCCGAGAACGTGATCAACTACCTTGTCGAGAACGAGCAGCCGCACAAAAAGAAGGCGGGCCGGTGATGGCGCGGACAGGCAGTGACGGACAACCGCCGCTGATCTATCTCAACAACGCCGCAACGACGTACCCGAAACCGGCCGCGGTGCCCGAAGAGGTTGCATCGTGCCTGAAACACCCGGTCCACGAGCATGGCCGGACAACCGGGACCGGCTCTGTGGATTACCCGTCGGCCGCACGCGAAGCGCTTGCCGCGTTCTTCCATGCCGGCCCTCCCGAAAACTTCGTCTTTACGCAGAACGCAACCGATTCGCTCAACATCCTGATTCACGGGTTTGCAAAGAAGGCCGGCGCACCGTTCCACGCGATCGTGACCGAACTCGATCACAACTCTGTGTTACGCCCGCTCGCCGCGCTGGAGCAGGAGGGCATTCTCCGGCTCTCGGTTGTGCCCTTCCACGACGCGAAGGTGAGCCTTGCGGATATCAAAAAAGTCATCTGTTCCGAAACCCGGCTCGTGGTCATGACGTATGGCAGCAACGTGCTCGGTTCGCTCCAGGACATAAAGCCCATCGCGGAGTACCTGAACGCAAACGACATCTTCTTCATCGCGGACGGTGCACAAACCGCCGGCAATACCGTCGTCGATCTTGAAGCGATCCCCGCCGGCGCGTTCGTCTTTACCGGGCACAAGGCGCTCTTCGGGATCCCGGGCATCGGCGGATTTTACATCGCGGACCCGGATGCCGTCGCGATCACCCGGCAGGGCGGGACGGGGACGGATTCGCAGTCGCTTGCCCACCCGGTGGAGATGCCGATGCGGTTCGAGGCGGGGACACACAACTATCCCGGCATCGCATCGCTATATGCCGGCGTCCGGTTCATTGAGGAGACCGGGCTTTCGGAAATTGCGCGGAAGAACCGGGAGCTCACGTATGCGTTCATCCGGGACCTGAAAAAGATCCGGGGCGTCACCGTCTACCATGAACATCCCGAACTCCCGGTTGTTGCGTTCAACATCGCCGGCCTGGGGAATGAGGAGGCGGGCTTCATCCTTGCAAATGCCTACAACATCGTGACAAGGACCGGGCTCCACTGCGCCCCGCTCGTACACAAGCGTATCGATGGCGGGAAGGGCTGCATACGGGCGAGCTTCTCGTACTTCAACACGCTCGAAGAGATCCGGGCGGCTGCGGACGCGATCCGGGAGGTGGCGGGATATGAGAATCGTTAAATCGGTCCAGAGCAAGGTCTGCGTGGACGGCTCGCTGATGAAGGAGTACGTGCTGGACGAGCCGCTGACGGAAGAGTTCCTGGGATTTCTGGAAAATTTCGGCACGGTCCGGCGCATCGGACAGCTGAAGAAACCCTACTTTTCGTTCGAGAAGGAGCATTTCATCTCCATCCGGGGATTTGCGGGGGATTCGAATGTCGAGGTCCGGTACAAAAAAGAGTTTACCGATCTCGTTGCGGACTATTTCCATCTCCTGCTCCACTACTACGATGAGGGGGAGAAGGGGATAGCGGCGCTGCGGGGGATCGAGGATTCTATCAGGCAGAAGATGAAGGTCCGGCTCTGATATTTTTCTGACATGCCGGACGATCCGCTCAATCTTTTCACTGCCCGGTCTGTCGATAGTCCATCGGGTTTATAATACAGGTATCCCCAAGCAGAGTGCTGAAAAACCGGGCCCGGATTGAACCCCGTTTGCCAATCCGGGCAAGGCCGGAAAAACTCCAGTGGAAACCGCGATGACGCCGACGGAAATTATTGATATAAACCTGCATTTTTTAAATCCGGGCGATTATACAAGGAAAAAATCAGCCAATATAGCGAGCCTCCGGCAGCCCCGGTTCCGGGCATGGATTACAATACGCCGGAAATGAAAGAAGGGCTTTATTGGGGGGATATTATATAAGGTCGGGTGCTTCCCTGCACCCTTTGAAGTGGAGGTCGCCGGTCAGGATATTCAGGTTATAGATCCGGGCTGTTGCGAGGATCATGCAGTCCACGGCGCCCATCCTGCTCTTCTTCTTCTTTTGCCCGGATTTGATGGAACCTCCCGCGATCGCGATCGGGTTATCGACGGGGATAACCTCTGCATGCGAGAGGATCGTCCCGATGAGGGCCGATGTCCGGTCTTTGCCGTACTGTTCTTCAAGCAGGTACTGGAGCTCGTACAGGGTCAGCACAGAAATAAACACCGGAGGATTTTTCTCCATGAGGGCTATCGCACGTTCTCCCCGGTCCGTTTTTTTCAGGATCTCGATCCATGCGAAGGTGTCAGCGAGGATGCCGGCGCGGGTCACTATTCATCCTCCCGGTCAACATCTTCGTCATGTTCCCGGTAAATTCTCCGGATATCGAGATCGGGAAGCGCCCCGAGCAGCGAGCGGAGCGGTTTCACCGGCACGAGCTCGATTGCGTCTGCCGTGGACCTGACCTCAAAACGGTCGGTATTGAAATTGTCCCGGATCTTTTTGGGAAGGACAAGCCTTCCGCTCCGGTCAATGGTGACGATCTCCACTTCAGGGACGGAGTACGATGCCGTCCCCTCCCGCACGGAACCCGGCGGGGCTCTCCTCACAGAACGGGGCGTTCTTCGTTTCATGATTGCCATCTTCAGCACATATGGTAAAATCTGGTTTATGGTATTTATTGCCATATGGCATTTTAAAAATTGCGGAACGAATGCGCCACGGGCAGTCTTCACGTCCATCCTACGCACCGTTTTTTCCGGTTCTTCATCACGCCGGAACCGGCCCGGTCCGGCTGGGATTTACTCCCCGGTAACCGTACACGTGACCGTCCGCTCCCGTCCCGCGTTCACGTCCAGTTCGAGGAGGACGATCTGCTGCCATGTCCCGCAGGCGGGCTTTCCGTCTTCGACCGGGATCGTGAGATCCGGCCCGACTATCGCTGCCTTTACATGCGAGCGCCCGTTGCCGTCGCCCCATTTCGTGTTGTGGGCATAGTCGATCCCGTCCGGGGCAATGACCGAGAGCGCCCGCTTAAGATCGTTGAGAACTCCCGGCTCGTACTCGATGGTCGTAAGGGCTGCGGTCGAGTGATGGACGAAGAGGTGGACGAGGCCGTCATGTATTTTGCTCTCTTTGACAATCTTTGCAACTTCTGCGGTGATGTTGACGATGTCCCCTTCACGCTCCGAAGTGATCCGGAATGTTTTTCTGAACATCTGCGTCTTCCCCGTCATGCCGTGTTGGCGTTCCGGACAATAATCCTTTGCAGCCGGAACGTGTGCGGAGAAATGTTCCCGGAAACCGGGCGCCCGGAATCCCGGTTACGCGAGCCCGATACCGGCCTCCGGCGCTTCGTTCTCTCCGGCATAGTCCGGGTGGACCTCTTCGCGCAGGAACAGCGCGAGGACGAGGACGGCGATGCCGAGCACGAGCGAGAGGAGGAATGCAAGATCGAAACCGGCCGAGAGCACCGCCATCTGGATCTCCTTTGGCGACTGGAGCGTCACGTCATGGTTCTTTGCAATCGTGAGCACCCCGGTTAAGAAGATCAAGTTGAAGGTTGCGATCCCGATTGAGAGCGGGGCGGTCCGTTCAAGGGTTGTCACGCTTGAGATCATCCCGGCCTTTGACTTTGCGACCGACATCATGATCATGCTCGTGACCGGGGTCACGACAAGCCCGAGCCCGAAACCGATCAGGATGAGGCTTAGGACAACGTAGCCGATGGAGGTGTACGTGTGGAGCCGGGTCATCAGGAAGTAGCCGGCGATCAGCGGGATGCCGGCAAGGATGCAGAGCCGGCGCGGGCCGAGCCGGTTGAAGAGCACGCCCGCAAGGAACCCGGAGGCCATCATCGCAAACGAGAGCGAGGTCATGACAAGGCCGGCGGTGGATGTGTCGAGGCTGCCGACGTACTTGAGATAGAACGGCAGAAGGTAGTTGATCCCCGAGAAGGAGAAGAAGACGAGCACGAGGAGGAGGTTTGCGAGCAGGAAGTTCCTTCCCTTAAAGAGGGTGAGGTCGAGCAGCGGGTCGGGGAACCGGAGCTCGTGCCATACGAACCCTGCAAGGGAGATTGCGGTGATTCCGGCAGCGCAAAGGATTACTGGCGATGTCCAGCCGAGCGCATCGCCTTCCGAGACGACAAAGACGAGCGATGCAAGCCCGGCGAATGCGAGCACGGCACCGGCCCGGTCAAAGATCCCGGGGGCGGATTTCTGCACGGACGCCGGGATGACCTTTGCACCGAGGAGGACGGCAAAGATCCCGACCGGCACGTTGATCAAGAAGATCCAGTGCCACGAGAGGAACTGGGTCAGGACGCCCCCAATCGTCGGGCCAAGCGCCGTGCCGAGCGCGGCGAAGATCATGATCGTGCTCATCGCTCTTCCCCGGAGCGCGTCCGGGATGTACGCCGAGACCATGGCAGGGGCGATCGCCATGATCATCGCGCCGCCGACCGCCTGGAACATCCGGGAGGCGATCAGCGAGGGGAACCCGAGGAAGATCTCCGGGAGGGCTGCGCAAAAGAACGATCCTAAGGTGAAGATGGCAAAGCCCGCAAGGAATATCTGCCGGAACCCGATCCGGTCGGAGATCTTGCCAAAGACGAGCACGCAGCCCACGATCACGAGGAGGTAGGAGGTGGCAACCCAGCTGACGGTGGTCGTGGAGAGGTGGAACGATTCCGAAATGGTGGGAAGCGCGATGTTGACGATCGTGCCGTCAATGCTTCCCATGAACGTGGCAAGCGAGATGGAGAGGATCAAAAGCCCGTATCCCCGGGTAGTCCCGCTGCCGGCCGAAAGATTCATACAGGAATATTGCCCGGCCATGGCTGATGAAGTATTCTTTTACGAACCGCCCCTGTTCCAGAAATGACGTTCCTGCCGGGAAACCTGGGCGGATGTCCCGTCCCTGAAAAAATGGAGGGCCGTGTCGTCACGGGCCGGAGATCTCCCCGGTAAAATCCCCCGGTATCCGACCTTCCTGCGGTTATGTTGCAGCAGAGATACTGACCTTTCCCTTGGGATCGGTCGTTGACCCGCTTTTTAAGAGGGCGCCGTTCTTGTAGATCTCGACAACGAGCTCGTGGGAAGAGGTATCCAGTTTTGTAAATGTCGCATCCACGGTTCCCGTTGCATTCTCAAGGGCCATCACATATTCCCCGGATCTCTTCAGGGGCTCTGTTACGCCGTCGACAGTATAGGTCCCGTCCCAGGCGCCAAGATAACTCACCCTGAGGCTTACTCCTTCAGACGGGACGGATACCGGAGTCTGTGTGTGGGCGATCGTTACTGTTGCAACGACATTATAAGCGAGAGTCGCTCCTGCTGCTGGAGTCGTGGTGACGGTGCCCGATGCAGGGGTGCCCGATGATCCTTCCGCTCCCGACGGTAACCCGGAGATGAAGTTCATGGCGGCAAACCCGACTACCGCGAGGACTACGATTGCAACCGCAATGATCCCGATTGTTACAAGGATCTTTTTTGTGGATCCGGAGATGGGTTTTCTTGGTGGACGCGAGCGGGGAGCAGAGCGGGGAGCCGGATGAGAAGGTTGGGCAGGGTATTCCTGCGCCGCATGCTGCTTCTGGTTCTTCCCCCGGAAAAGCCATGAGAGAAAACCACGCTTCTCGCGATGATGCGGGCCGACCCTGCCAGTAGAATATTCCGGCTCCGGCATACGCAACGGTTGCCGTGCCGGTTCATCAGCCATTGTCTCAGCAGCACCGTAACGATCCGGGACCTCCGGCGCACCGCGTGCCGGTTCCCGGGGCATGGATGCCTGGCCTGGCGTGACTATTTTTGTGCCGCACCGGTTGCAGAAAAGGGAGCCCTGCATAATCCGGTTCCCGCACCGGGAACAGAATGATCCATAGGGGAGCGGGGCTTCCTCCCGGTTACTGCTCTCTGCATATGGCGCTGAAACGGGGGGTTCCTCACGGTACGATGAATGTTCGATGATCCTTTTCCGTGGCTCTTTTGCAAACGACGGGACCGCTTTCTGGATTGTTCTTTGTGCGAAAGATCCGGTAAACTCCCGGAGCCGGGCTGCCCATTCATCGCGCTCGCGCTTCCTTCCCGCCCCCTTCCGCTGGGAGAAGGTTATGACCATCTGGCGTGTTTCGCCTCCGGCATCGATCCAGAGGGTCAGGACAGGATCGCGGATGGCATTCTCGCCGGTCTCAACACGGCGGATCGACTCGAGAGGTACCTCTTTTTCAGGGATCAGGTTGTCTTTGCGGTCGGTAAGGATGATCCTGCGGGTTGTCAGGGTTGCCTCGAAAAGGACGGATTTGACAACCACATCCGGCGTTGTCAGGGCTACACGTTCGTCGCTGTTCATTCCTGAATCATCCATAATCCCGTCTCCACGTATATCGTACCTGATACGTTTGATCGCCTGTATGAAAGGATTTGTGGTGATGAGGAAGATCGTACCGGGGTTGCAATAACAAAGACCGGAACCCGGTTCCTGCATTGAGAAAGGTCCGCGGATTTCCGGACAACAATATCCGCGAATCGCGCTGCATTAAAAGCCGCATAAAAAAATTCCCGGCACCCGGTTCCGGCACTCGTGATTAAATCCCTCATATTTATTGGCCACCGCGTTTGATATGAGTACGAGGTGACCTCAATGACCGGAACTGAAGAAGCAACCATACCCGCAGGTGGAGAAAAACTCGAAAATGCAGGACTCGAGAGAATGATCGACGCCCTGCAGAATGACCCGGATGCCCACATCCGGCGGTATGTTGCATACCTTTTGGGAAAGAACGGCGATCCCCGCGCAATTCCCCTGCTGGTAGCCGCCCTCTCGGATCCAGACAAGGGTGTCCGCGAACAGTCGGCTCTCGCGCTCTCCGAAATCGGGAAAGCCGCGATCGAACCGCTGAAGAAGGCCATGGAGGACCCGAAGTGGGAGACCCGGTACCGTGCGGTTGAAGCGCTCGGGAAGATCGCGGACAAGCAGGTGGTAACCCCGCTTATCCAGGCACTGAAAGACGAGCAGAACCATGTCCGGTACATGGCGGCAAAAAGCCTGCAGGAAATCCAGGATTCCCAGTCGATCGATCCGCTCATTGCCCTGCTCTCCGACGAGAACGATTTTGTCCGGATCATGGCCGCAAGAGGGCTTGGGAAGATTGGCGGGGCAAAGATCCACGATGCTCTCTCTCAGGCGCTTTCTAAAGAGCAGAACGAGCGGGTAAAATCCGCGATCTCCGAAGCGATGAAATAACTACCCGATTTCCTTTTTCAGAGAATACCCGGTCTGCTGCAGGAATCCCCCGCCGGAGCCGGGCCGGATGGTTTCATGGAGCAACAGAAGTTTCCCCGGTTGAGAGACAGGTCGTTTTCCTACTTCCTGTTGCTCAACATGATCATCCTCATTCTCATCATTGTCAGTTTCCTTGTCGTCAACGATTACCTCCAGACAAAGGAGAATTTTGAACATGAAGAGGGCCTCCTCCAGATCCAGACGGAGCAGAATATCCGTCAAGCGATGCGCCTCGAGGAGTACACGTGGGACGTTTATGACGTTACCCTGAATGACCGGATGAAGGCGGACCTTGAGATCGTTCTCCGGGAATACGAACGGGCCGGCAACAATCCCGAAAAGATGAATCTTAATCTCCTGAAAGAGGACCTTGGCAACGATACCGATATCTACATCATCGATGAATACGGCATCATCGTAAGAACGACCTACCCGGAGGAACAGGGTCTTGATTTTAAAAAAATCCCATATTTCTATGAGTACCTGACAAAAATCCGGATGTCCGATGGATTCTTCCCGGACAGCATCGTACGCGAGATGCTGGGATCCGGCAAGTTCCGGAAATATGCATACATGCCAACGCCGGATCATTCCTACATCATCGAACTCGGGCTTGCAACCCCTGAATTTGAGAACCTGACAAAAAAACTTGACGAGAGGGCGAACATACAAAATATCGTATCTGTAAATCCCTACGTCGAACAGTTCAGGATCTTCAACTCCATGGGAAGGAACATAGAAGACAACTCCCTTCCGGAAGAGCCGGTCAGGGGTTACCTCAGCACGGTGCTGAAGAACCGGCAGAACCTTGATGTCCCGGATCCGGATCACCGGCGAATTACGCGGTACCTCTTCGTCGATGTGAATCCCGGGAAGACCGGTTCCGATATGAGCAGGATTGTCGAGGTTACCTATGATACCGGGAAGATCCAGGAAACTTTCGATCACCTCCTCCTGTCCCATATCCTGATCGCTGCCGCTGTAATCTGTGCCGGCTGCCTGATCGCATTCTTCCTCTCCCGAAGGATGAACCAGCCGATCAGCGACATTGTCCGGGATGTCGATATCATCGCCCGCGGCGACCTCGACCACCGGATCGGCGAGCCGCAGAGCCGGGAATTTGCTGTCCTTGCCGGGAGCATCAACCGCATGGTCGATTCCTTAAAGGATGCCCTGCAGAAAGTCCGGGAAGGGGAACAGGTCCAGCAGGAGATGATCGATCAGCTGCCGGTCGCGGTGTTCTTCAAACGGGTGAGCGACGGGAAGTACGTATTCTGGAACAGGACCTGCGAGACCCTGTTCAAGAGATCCACCAAAGACGTGATCGGAAAGACGGACAAGGAACTGTTCCCGGCTGAGCTCGTTGAAACAATCGAACGGGAGGACCGGGCAATTATCGAAAGCGGGACCAGCTTGCAGAACAAGATGATCTCAGGTCAGTCAGCTGAAGGCAGGGTCATCCACATGATCATCGTCCCGATCGCGGATCCGGAGGGCAGGATGCAGTACCTCCTCGGGATATCGGAGGATGTCACGCAGGAGAACATCAATATCAAGATGGACCTGCTCTTCAGCATAACCCGGCGCGATATCCTTGAACAGCTCTCGGTCCTCGTCCAGTCACTCGAGCGGGCACAGCTGCTCAGTTCCCATGAATCCGTCCAGACGTTCTTCGACCGTACCACGGTTTCGGTTGAAGCGATCAGGAACCAGATCGCGTTCATGCGGACGTTGCAGGAACTGGGTATCCTGACGCCGAAATGGCACCCCGTAAAACAGGAGTTTGAGGATGCAGCCGGACTTCTCCCGACAAAAACGGTTGTTGTCAGCAGCGATATTGCGGATCTTGAGATCTACGCCGATCCGCTCCTCCCCCGGGTATTCTACAACCTCATCGACAATTCGCTCCGGCACGGAGGCGCAAAACTCGCCTGGATCCGGCTCTCTGCCAAACGGGAGGGTGACGGACTTCTCCTCATCTACGAGGACAATGGCAACGGCATTCCGGAACAAGAGAAGGAGGATATCTTCTCGTTCGGCTATGGGACGGGAAAAGGCGTCGGGCTCTTCCTTGCCCGTGAGATTCTTATGTTCACCGGCATCACGATCCATGAGACCGGGATATCGGGAAAAGGCATCCGTCTTGAGATTTTTATACCGAAAGACCGGTTCCGGCTTCCCGGTTAACCGGATGGGAACGCAGGTATCCGTGCAAAATTTTCTTCAGGCCGGGTCCCTACGTGGAAGCGGAGTCGTACCGGCCCGGTTATACCAGGGGGATCTGCCTCTATCGCAACACCCAAATGTGCCGGGTCGTGATCATGTCATATGGAATCCGGGGATTTTTCTGATTTGGCCACGTTTGCCGCCGGCTGTTTCTGGGGCGTTGAGGCTGCATTCCGTCACCTGCCGGGAGTGATCGGAACACGGGTTGGTTATTCCGGCGGATCATTGCCGGAACCAAACTACGAACAGGTTTGCAGCGGGAAGACCGGCCATGCCGAGGCTGTTGAGATTGCCTTCGATCCCCGGGTCATCACCTACGATCAGCTCCTCGATATCTTCTGGAAAATCCATGACTCCACCCAGCTGAACCGCCAGGGACCGGATATCGGGACAAACTACCGGTCCGCAATCTTTTACCATACACCGGACCAGAAGGCTCGTGCCGAAACATCCCGCGACCGGCTCGTGAGATCTGAAAAATACCTGAACCGGAAGATTGCAACGGAGATCGCCCCGGCACAAACGTTCTGGCCTGCCGAGGAGTACCACCAGCAGTACTATGATAAATGCGGGATGGGGTACTGCACAACCCGGCAGGTCGATGATTAAGGATTTTACCGGATTTTACTCCCGGGCTCGACCGGCCGGAGCGGCACCAGCAGGGATGCCGCATCCCCCGCGGCAAGGACCATCCCGTTACTCTCCACGCCGAAGATCTTTGCAGGGGCAAGGTTGGTGACAACAACAACATCTTTCCCGACCATCTCCTCCGGCTTGTAGAACTGCTGCATGCCGGCAACGATCTGGCGCTTCTCCGACCCGATATCCACGATCAGTTTCAATAGTTTGTTCGACTTCTTCACCGGCTCGCACGAGAGCACTTTTCCGGTCCGTATGTCAAGTTTCTGGAACTCTTCAAATGATACCACGGGAACCTTCTCCGTCTTCTTGTCTGCCTGCGCAACCCTTGTCCGGAGGAGCGCGTCCAGCTCCTTTACCTTGTCCTCCTCGATCCGGGCAAAGAGCGGTCTCGGAACCGGGATCGCCCGCGCCGGAACAGGTTGCAGGACATCGCCAATCGGATGATCCGTAGCGGCATCGGTGTACCCGAGCATCGCCCAGCATTCCTGCGCCTTTGTCGGCATGACAGGCTGGATCAGGAGAGCGAGAGCCTGTGCAATCTGGACGGAGTTCCGGATGACCTGGGCGGCCGCAGGCCGGTCGGTTTTGACGAGTTTCCACGGAGCACTTCCCTGCATATAGGTGTTGCCGTATGCGGCGAGCGCCATAATCGCATCGACGGCGCTCTTGAACTCGTACTCCTGCATGAACCCGTCAACCGCGGCTTTCGTCTTTTCAATCTCCGCCATGATTGCAGGATCAGCGGTCCCCTCGGGGATCCCGTTAAACTCCCGGCTTGCGAACTGGAGCGTGCGGTTGACAAAGTTCCCGAAGATGTTGACGACCTCGTTGTTGATCCGCTCCGCGAAGAGCTTCCACGAGAAGTTCAGCTCCTTGGTATGGCTCGTGTACGCGAGCAGGTAGTAGCGGAGGTAATCGGCAGGCAGTCCCTTATCGAGGTAGTCCTCGTTCGTCCAGACGACATAGCCACGGGACTTCGAGAACTTGTGGTCGTCGACCTTCAGCATACCGGACGCAACAATTGCATGCGGGACGCCATAGCCGGCCCCGTGGAGGAGCGCCGGCCAGAAGATGCAGTGGTGGTAGATGATGTCCCCGCCGATGAAGTGCGTGACCCGGTTATTCCCGCACCAGTACCGCTTCCAGTCTTTCCCGCGTTCTGCCGCCCATTCCTCGGTGAACGCGATGTACCCGATCGGGGCATCGACCCAGACATAGACGACGAGATCGTCCCTGCCGGGGAACTTCACGCCCCAGTCCAGCGTCCGGGTGATGCACCAGTCATGGAGCTCCTCCCTGATCCACCCGATCGCGTAGTTCTTCGCGTTCGCCGTCCCTTTCACGTTGTCAAGGTAGGGGAGCAGGCAGTCTTTGAATGCCGAGAGCCGGAAGAAGAAATGTTCCTGGTCACGGAACTCCGCCTTCGTCCCGCAGACCTTGCAGACCGGCTCCCTGATCTCGCCAGGCTCAAGGTGCTTCCCGCAACCCTGGTCGCACTCGTCGCCCCGTGCCGATGCCCCGCAGTGGGGGCAGATACCCTCGACATACCGGTCGGGGAGGAACCGTTTGCATTTTACGCAGTATGCCTGGTGGACGACCTGCGAGTACACGTATCCCTTGGCGATCAGCTCTTTGACGATAGCAGTAGTCCGTGCATGGTTCGCGGGATTATCGGTCATCCCGAAGTGATCGAAGATAACATCCATCCGCCTGAACGTAGAATCGAAGTGCTCGTGGTACTTCTCGCTCATCTGGCGGGGCGTGATCCCCGCAGCCTCCGCAGAGACCACGATTGGCGTGCCGTGGTTGTCCGACCCGCAGACAAAGACGACCTCTTCCCCCATCCGTCGCATGTACCGGACGTAGCAGTCGGCAGGAACATACGTCCGGAGATGTCCGAGATGGCATGGGCCGTTGGTGTACGGAAGCCCGCAGGTGACGAGCAGCGGTGGGGCACTCATGACGAGTAGGTTTGAACCTGATCGGTAATAAGCTGTGTTTTATCAGGGTGATGACGGGCATGGGACAGCATGGTTATTTCTCCTTGCACTGACAATTCGTCGTAGAATGGTAAAGCCCGGTTCGATGTTCCCTGCGCCGATCAGGTCACCTGACGGTATGACTTGCAGGATACCGGGATGCCGGGATGATTGAGGCACCATGAGCGGGGGAAAACTGCGGCAGATTCCGACGCGGGCATTCGGTGCGGAACCGGGTATTCCCGATATCCGGGAACTTGCCGGCTGGGTTGCAGAGCGGAGGGGGATGCAGGGAGATCTCACAACCTACCTGCTTGCACGGTCACTCTCACCCCAGAAGGAAACTGCAATAACTGCCCCGTGCGCCGGGGGAAAATTCTACCGGAACCGGCTCATTGGATGCCTTCTCGGGCTTGATGCGGATACCGTCGTCGCCGAGATCGGGGTCGATGCAGAGCCGGTCATAGCCGATGCCATCGAGACTACGAAGGCTTTACGCGGGGTATCCGTGGCGATGCCTGCCCCCCACCTGCTTGGGATCACCGATTCTTACTACCACGACGATGATGAGTGGGTACATGCAATCGCCGGCGCGTACCGGACCCTGATGCGCTCCATGCGCGACGCGGGGTGCGGGGGGCATGTCCTGATCTGCGACCACATCGACGAGCAGGAGACCGAAGCGCTTGCGGGAAGGAAGGTCTTCTTCTTCCACCCGGCTCCGGGACGGGAAGATCTCGAGATCCTGCTGGAACACCAGCGTCAGGTTGCGGTGCCAAGGCAGGACGTAAAGACGGTAATCTCCCTTGCCGAAGAATACGAAATTTCCGGGATCGTGATTATGGACCCGGACGATACCGCGATCCGGGCTGCGCTTGAATCCCTTGACCTGAGCAGGATCACTGCCGGGGGATACTGCACCAGTGACTGCACCGCCTACTGGCAGGATCTTAAGGCATCTGCAGTCTGCCGGATCTGAAGAATGGTCCCGGTACGTGCCGGAAGACAACTCTCCCGTAGTACCGGAGTGCCGATCAACTTTTTAGATGATCTTACGACGTAAAATTCTGATGAAAAAAAGTTCCGGGTCGTCCCGGGGTATTCAGAGTGTACGGGTAATCGACGGGAAACTGATCTGGTTGTAGTAATATTCGGTATAGCCGTCGGGGAAGATGAACTCCGTTACATCAGGCGAGAAGTCCGGCGAGGTGAGCGCACCATACCAGTACTGTTTCATCACGTTTTCCGCGCCCGCAAGGGAGAAGGCTGGCATCACCATGACCCGGTTCCCGTCCTTTTCAACAACCTCGCCAAAATTACCGATGACAAGGTCTGACGTGGTCGTATCGGCATTATAGACGGTGACCGGCCTGTTCAGGTTATCCCGGAGATTGTTCTCGAGCGTTGACCGGAGATCGGTGATCTGGAACAGGACAGCCGCCTGCTCCGGCAGCGAAAGCTCGTACCGCAGGTCAACCAGCGCATCCCCGTTCTCCTGGAGATTTACGGTTAAGGATTTGATCGTGAGCGCCTGCACGGGGGAGAACCCGGCCAACAAAATACAGGCGCATGCGAGAAGAAGATACGAACGCTGCATGTTTTGTCTGATATATATAGATTGTTCTTTGCTTATAAGGCTGTACCCTGCTGCACCAGAATTTTACGATAGTGTTCAGGAAAAACTGTGGCGATTCAGCGAGTGGAAAGTATACCTTGACTTGCATTGAAAAAAATTCACAGCGACTCTGCCACGTTCACGAATTCTTCAGCATGCCGGGTCTTCTTAAAAAGCCAGAACGTAAACCGTTCAATGACGGTAAAATTGAACGAGCCGCCGGAGGCATTCGGGTGCCCGCCGCCCCCGAACTTTCGTGCGATCAGGTGGCTTACAGGAGCGACGGAACGAAGCGAGAACTTGCCATCCTTCCCGATGATGACCTCCATGTCGGTATGGAGTTCGCTCCGGATGAAATGCGCCGTCTCGCTCGGGTACCCGTAGAGCGGGGCGAACGCGATCCGGTACTTTGTCCCGAGCACCGTTGCATGATGCAGGCTCTTTCTCATCATCGCATGCATCTCGCGGCGGATATCGGCATACTGGCTCTCGATGCGTTCATCGGTGAAGATCCCCAGCACGAGGCAGTCCCGGACATGGTCCCGGTTGATCTTCCGCTGGAGCACCTGCCCGAGCACTGCCGACCGCGGGTCCGCATGCTTCCACAGGTCGTAATCGCAGACCACGCGCCCGACATCTGCGGCAACCGGATTCTCCGGCTGGAGGTCGCGGGCGACAATCCCGGTTGCACAGACCGAGGTATCGACACTGAGCAGGTCAACCGCCCCTTTTACCCGTCTGAGCTCCGCATCCTGCCACCGGTGATGGTCCCGCCATTCGATATGCCAGCCGTTTGACCTTGCACGCGCCGCGGTATTCTCGGCATCCTTCTGGTACCCGATATCCGAGATTGAGAGCAGGTCACCGTTCCCCTTGCATGCAGCAACCACCGAGAAGAGGGACGGGAACTTTCCCACCGAAGACCAGATGGTAACAACCCCGTCGCTCCCGTATTTCATCCGGTGAATGGCGTCTGCCCCGACAGCGTCAAGATCGTTATGGGTGAGGTGGACGACATGCGCCTTCCGGTTCCTGATAACATCGGAAAGGCTGCTCTCACCTTCATTCGTGTCACGGGGGACGAGGGGCATCTGTAGTACTGTCGCTCCCGGAATTAAATAACCGCAGGTGGGAATATTCCGCTCTTTTAGTCCACAGCCTTTTTAATCTATCAAAAACAACATTTGTATCCCTGCCCCAGTAGCTCAGCTTGGGAGAGCGCCAGACTGAAGATCTGGTTGTCGCCTGTTCAAATCAGGCCTGGGGCATTCCTTCCCCTCCAGTGCAGGAGGATTCCTACGATTCTCTCTTTCTCTCCGCTGCAACACAACGGAATTTTCTTACTGCGGATTCTCCGGGGTGCCGCCCTTTGACCGGCATCCCCGATATGCTCGTTCTCGGGTTCATCATCGGGCTGACCGGCGCCCTTGCCCCGGGCCCGACCCTGGTTGCAGCGATCGATGCCTCGGTGAAAGGGGGATGGTCTGCCGGCCCGAAGGTGACGCTCGGCCATATCGCTGTCGAGATCCTCATGGTCGTAGTGATCGCCGCCGGGCTCTCGGTCATCCTCACCGGCTATTCGGCGTTTGTTGCAGCAGCCGGCGGGATCGCGCTCGTTATGTTCGGGCTCTTAACCCTGAACGGCGCCCGCTCGGCACGGATCGACACCCCCTCCAGGTATGACGGGAATGCCACGCCAGTGCTCGCGGGGTTCTTAACCAGCATCGGGAACCCCTACTTCTGGATCTGGTGGCTGACGGTCGGCAGCGCGTTTCTGATCAGCGCCATGGAAGGGGGACTTGTCGTCATGCTCGCGTTCATTGCCGGCCACTGGAGTGCAGACCTCGTATGGTACACCCTTGTCTCGGCAGGCATCCACAAGGGACGGTTCTTTCTGGGGCAGCGGGAGTACCGGCTTGTCCTTGCTGGCTGCGGGATCTTTCTTGTCGGGTTCGGCATATACTACCTCTCGTCGCTCCTGCCCTGACCGGTCCCGTTTCATGCCCGGGTGATCCGACGGTTGCCCAGTTGTTGCAGTTTTGGGAGAGATGTTGCAGCACTGTTGCAGCGGTTTTGCAGTTTTATACTACACCGACAGGGCAACGGTTATTCTCATGGCCGGAGAAGTATACCGGAGATGGAGACAGAAGAGCCCGGGAACGAGGAGGAGCCCTGCCGGCAGTGCGGGCTCTGCTGCCGGATCTTCGGGCCGGGGATCGCACCGACCCCTGCCAACCTGTATGTCTGGATGGAGCAGGGCAGGAAGGACATCCTCTCCTGGTTTGTCGCGTTCAGGGAGGGGGGCGGGCCGGTCAACTGTGCAGATCTGCTCCCGGAAGATCTTGGGGATATCGCCGTTATCGAGATGCGGGACCCGGCAACCGGGAACTATGTCACGGTCTGCCCGTTTCTAAAACGGATCTCAAAGACCCGGTACATCTGCGGGATCCACCGCATCAAACCGGAGATGTGCGGCAACTACCAGCCCTGGGTATGGGGCGAGACTGCGTTCACCCGGTGCCCTGCGCTCCGTGCGCAGGAGTACCGCTGCCGTTTTCCCCTGTGAGCGGTTTTCCGCCCTCACGGCTGGTAACCCATAATACCGAGCCTGATAATACCTTGTTAAGACTGGTATCGTACCGGTATCTCTCCGGGATGTGAGCGTTTTGATGGACCTGATGCTCGCCCTTGTAATCGTCGTACTCCTGATAATCGCGGTGCTGTACCTGGGCAGGCAGTTCAACGTCCCGAGCATTGTCCTGTATCTCGTTGTCGGGATGGTTGCCGGCCCCTACGGGCTTGGCCTGATCTCCGACCAGGGTGTCGTTGAGAATATCGGGCAGATCGGCATCATCCTGCTGCTCTTTACGATAGGCCTTGAATTCTCGTTTGAGAGGCTCCTCCACTCGTGGAAGACGGTGATTATTGGCGGGCTTATCCAGGTGTGCACGACCATTGCCGCGATCACCGCGTTTGTCATGCTGCTGGGACTCTCGTTCCGCGAGGCACTCGTCTTCGGGTTCATCGTATCCCTCTCCAGCACGGCAATCGTGATGAAGATCCTCCAGGAGCGAAAGGAAGTCGACACCATCCAGGGAAGGACGCTTCTTGGGATCCTCATCTTCCAGGACCTTGCCACCATCCCGATGATCCTGATCACACCGCTCCTTGTGAGCAGCAAAGGCATCGACTTTGAAAATCTCCCCTACCAGGTTGCAGTCGTCGCAGGGCTCCTCATCCTCATCATCATCCTTGCCCGGTTTGTGATCCCTCCCTTTCTCTACCGTGTTGCGAAGGCAAGGAACCGCGAGCTCTTCATGATCACGATCATCGGGATCTGCGTGCTCATCACCTACCTGACCGACACAGCCGGCCTCTCGGTCACGCTCGGTGCCTTCCTCGCCGGCCTGATCATCGGGGAATCCGATTACAATATCGACGCGCTTTCGCACATCATCCCGTTCCGCGACATCTTTGCAAGCATCTTCTTCCTTGCCATCGGCATGCTGCTCGAGATCAGCATCTTCATGGATAATTTCGTGTCTATCCTCTTCATCACCCTGTTTATCATCCTCATCAAGTTCTTCACGGGAGTTTTTGCCGCAACCATTGTCGGAACGGAGGCGCGGCTTGCGGTCTTCACCGGGCTTGCCCTCAGCCAGATCGGGGAATTCTCCTTTGTTATCGCAAAGAGCGGGCTTGACACTGCTCTTATCCCCGACACGGTGTACCAGGTATTCCTCGCTTCTGCAATTATCACGATGGCGCTCACCCCGTTCATCATGAATGCATCCCCCGGGGTTGTCGACTTTCTCTACAAGGTCTCGCGGAACCCGGTCTTTAAGAAGAAACCGGTGGGCGCATCTGCCGCTATTGCGGAGGAAGACGACCCGAAAAACCATATCATCATCGCCGGCTACGGCCTTACCGGGAAGAGCGTTGCCCGGGCGGCCGAGATCATCGGCATCCCCTACGTCGTCATCGAACTGAACCCGGATATTATCCGGAAGGAGAAGGCATCCCGGCGCAAAAATTTCATCTTCGGCGACGCCGTCCAGGAAGAGATGCTCGAACATGCGGGGATCCACCGGGCAAAGACCCTGGTCGTCGTTGTCTCCGAACAGGAGGCTGTCCCGAGGATCGTCCACCATGCCCGGGTCCTCTCCCCTTCGATCCACATTGTCGCAAGGACCCGGAATACAAGGCAGGCAAACTACCTCATGGATCTCGGCGCCGATGAAGTCGTGTCGGAAGAGTACGAATCCGCAAAAGAGATCTTCCAGCGGGTTCTTAAGGACTACCGCCTCCCCGAGCCGGAGATCTCGTCGATCGTGTCGCGGCTCCAGAAATGGGGGTATGCCCGGTTCACGAAAGGGATGGAACCGGCCGGCGAGGAACCACTGTCCGAGCCGATCCTCGACACGCTCCATTTCCATACGTTCCATGTCATCCCCGGTTGCCGTGCGTGCGGTAAAACGCTTGACAATCTCGATCTGAAGAACCGCTTTAAGATCAGTGAATTCGGGTTCCGGAGAAACGATGCCTTCGTACGCAACCCTCCCGGTTCAACCATTCTCCGGATCGGCGACTCCATCGTCATCTTCTCAACCGACCAGAATATTACGGAACTTGCCACGCTCTTCTCGAACCCGTAAAACGGGGGCGATACCTGCGGGGAGGGAGGATCGGCGGTTCTTTTATCCATGCGGAGCCGCATGAAACAGGAGGCCGGAGGCTTCTCTGCATCGTGAATGTACTCCGCAATCCGGTATCGAATTTATTATAAAGCCCTTTGTCATACTATGCCATGCTATTGCATAGCAAAGGGGTATCTGCATGAATGGTTCCGGAAAAACTCTCTCGCTCTTTCTCATCGCAATCGTTCTCTTCGCGGTCTTCTCCGCAGGCTGTTCGCAGCAGCAGGCGGCAGCAACAACCCAGCCGTCGGAGATCAGGATCGGCGTCATCGCATCCCTGACCGGCCCGGCAAGTAATGTCGGGAAGAACATGTGGCAGTCTGCGCAGGTGGCAGCAGACGAGATCAATGCCAAAGGCGGGGTCCTGCTGAAAGGATCGACGACAAAAATCCCTGTCCGGCTCATTGTTGCCGATGACGAGTCCACCCAGCAGGGCGGCCAGAAAGCGGCAACCCAGCTTATCACCGGCGACAAGGTGGACATTCTTGTCGGGGGCTACTCGAGCGCAGTCACATCAGCGTACGAGCAGACCATTGCCGAGTACAAGATCCCGTTCATTGTGACCGGCGCATCAAGCCCGATCATCACCCATCGCACGGACATCGACACGAGCTACATCTTCCACCACTGCCCGACAACAGACCAGTACGGGGAGTACACTACGCTCTTCATCGACCAGGTGGTCCGCCCCGCGGTTAATGTGAAACTGGGCGCCCCTGATTCCCGCCCGTTCCGGCTCGCCCTGCTGTACCAGGACACCGCCTTTGGCAAGGGTGGCCAGGAGGCAGTGAATGCCACGATAGCCAACAACAAGCTTAACATCGTTCTTGTCTCCCAGCAGAGTTTCAGGATGGGGGAGAGCGATTTCCGGACACCACTCACTGCAATCAAGGCAGCAAATCCCGATGCCGTGTACGTGATTGCGTTCCCGAACGAAGGGGCGCCGGCAATCACGCAGGCGCGCAGGGATATCGGTTTGAACACGATCTATCTGAACGTTGAGAACAATGACAACGCGCAGTTTTACAAGGACCTCGGACAGTACGGCGAGGCTGCTGTTATCGAGAGCAGGTTCTCGCCGTATACCGCGCCGGCCGGGGCTATTGCCGATGCCCAGGCGGCATTCAAGAACAGGTACTATGCAAAATGGGGAACATACCCCGACATGATGGGTGCATCCACGTACGAGGGCATCTACATTGCAGCAGAAGCGGTCACCAATGCCGGGACAACGGACAAGGCTGCCGAACGCCAGGCATTAATCGACCTCTCCATGCCGCAGCTGATCGAAGCCATGAAGGACGGGAAGATCTCGTTTTCGAAGGACTTCCGGGAGTCGCAGTTCGATCTCTGGATGGAACAGCTTTCGTACAACGCGACAGTTGGCGAATGCCGCCCCGCGATTGCGTGGCCTGACAACCTGAAAGTCACCGGCTTTAACCTGCCGGCCTGGTACAAGCCCGGCAGCGCATAATTCCGCTCATTTTATTTTATTGCAGGCTACAGGATACGCAATGTAAGAAGAGGGTACGATCGTGGACGTAGGGATCCTGTTACAGGTGCTGTTCTGGGGGATCTATGCAGGGTGCATCTATATCCTGCTCGCCACCGGCCTGAACCTTATCTTCGGCGTCATGAAGGTCGTGAACTTCGCCCACGGGGAATTCCTCATGCTCGGGGCATACGTCACGGCGACGATCTTCTTCCTCTCCGGCATCAACCCGTACGTAATCATCCTCCTCTCCATGCTCGTGCTGATCGGGATCGGGGCCGTTGTCGAGCGGCTCTGCTTCCGCCCCATCCTCGGTACCGGCAAGCTCAACGAGATCTTCCTCTCGATTGGCCTCATCTATATCATCCAGAACGGGGCTGCCATGATCTGGGGCGACGAATGGCAGAGCGTGAAAAGCCCGTACGAGGGCATCATGGTCCCGGTAGGATCGCTCTCCGTCCCGCTGGATTACGTCATCATCATGGCGGTGACCTTTGCGATCCTCTGCACCCTGTACCTGTTCCTCCAGAAGACCCGGATCGGGCGGGAGATGCGGGCGACCAGCCAGAACCGGAAGGGGGCGATGCTGGTTGGCATCAATGTCGAACGGATGGACATTGCAAGTTTCTCCATCGGGTGTGCGCTTGCCGCGGCGGCAGGGACCCTCTGGGTTGTCTCCGGCCAGGTATTCAACCCGTACATGGGCTCGATTCCCGCGGTCAAGGCCTTTGCCATCATCATACTCGGGGGTCTCGGGAGCATCCCCGGCGCGATTGCCGGGGGACTGCTCTACGGCATCGCCGAGAACGGCGCCGCGTATTTCCTCGGGGGGGTCTGGAAAGACGCGATCTCGTTTGTCATCTTAATCGTCGTCCTCGTGATCCGCCCGACCGGCCTTTTCGGGGAGCGGGGGGAGTGAGCGATGGGGTTCGATCGTGACCGCATGACCCGGTACGGGATCGTCGCCGTCATCGCCATCGCCGCGATACTGCCGTTCCTTGTCCCAGGTATGTACCTTCTGAACCTTGTCACCCTCATGCTGATCTTCATCATCTTCGCATCGGCATGGAACCTGCTCGCGTACACGGGGCAGGGTTCGCTTGGCCACGCGGCGTTCTTCGGGATTGGGGCATATTCATCGGCACTGATCGCGGCATGGATGGGAATTCCGCCGCTTGTTTCGGTCTTCTTTGGCGCCGTAGTTGCGGCCGGCATCGGCGTGCTCATCGGGCTTACCTGCGTCCGGCTCAGGGAATGGTTCCTTGCGATGGTGACCTTCGGGTTTGCCATCATTGTCCAGACGATCACCGTGAGCGTGCTCGCGCCGGTCACCGGGGGATGGGACGGGATCCCCGCCCCCCGGCTCCTCCCGCCGTCATTTCCGTACTACCAGCTCATCGAGTACTACGCGATCCTCGCAATCACGATAGCAGCCATCGTCCTCATCTGGTATATCATGAGGTCCCGGGTCGGGCTCGCGTTCTCCGCGATCCGGGAGAACGAGCTGGAAGCCCGCGCCTCCGGGGTCGATCCCGTCCGGTACCGGCTCCTCGCCTTTGGGATCAGCGCGTACCTTGCCGGCATCGCGGGAGCGCTCCAGATCCACCATACCGGATATATCACTCCCGAGATCTTCGGCACCGATCTCTCGTTCTGGCCGGTCACCTATGTCATCTTCGGGGGGCTCGGGACGCTTGCCGGCCCGGTTGTCGGGACAATCGTCCTCACAGTTGTCTGGGACGGGCTGAAGATGGCGGGGCTCACCTTCTCCCGGTACGTGATTGTCGGCGCGCTCCTCATCCTTGTCATCATCTTCCTGCCAAAGGGCCTTGTGAACCTCCCGGAGCGGGTGAGGGAGTGGCGGAAGGGCAGGAAAGAGAAACCGGTGCCGGAGCCGGCCCTCGCAGACGAGCCGTCGTAACCCAGCAACTGCCTTCACCGGCCGGGGATCCGGGCAGGATTACAGGAGGCATCTCCGGATAAACCTGTCAGAACCCGAGATATGCCTTCTGGATCTGGGGGTCGTGCAGGAGGTCGCGTGCCTTTCCTTCTTTTACGATCCGCCCGTTCTCCAGCACGTACCCCCGGTGGCAGAGTTCGAGCGCGTGCCGGACATTCTGCTCCAGAAGGAGAATCGTCATGCCCTCGCGGCCCAGCTGCTCCAGCGACCGGAAGACCTGCCCGACCAGAAGCGGTGATAAGCCGGTCGAGGGTTCATCGAGGATGAGGAGCTTTGGTTCCGACATGAGCGCCCGCCCGATGGCAAGCATCTGTTGTTCGCCTCCCGAGAGCGTTCCTGCCGTCTGGTTCTTCCGTTCCTCAAGCACGGGGAAGAGGGTATAGATATGATCGAGGATTTTTTCGTAACCCGTGTTTGCACCTGCACCCAGGAGGAGGTTTTCTGCAACCGGCATCCTTGCAAAGATCTCGCGCTTCTCGGGGACAAGGGCAAGCCCCTTCCTGAAGAGTTCATACGGGGGCTTTTTCAGGATCTCCACCCCCATGAACCGGATCGATCCGGACGCGTTCCGGTTCAGGCCTGCAATCGTCTCGACCGTCGTTGTCTTCCCGGCGCCGTTGGGCCCGATCAGGGTGACAATCTCGCCTTCGTCGACATGGAACGAGAGATCCCAGATGACCTGCAGGTTGGTGTAAAGGACGTTGAGACCGGAGACGGAGAGCATTAAAAATCCACCTTTTCAGAACGCGTACATGTCGCCAAGATACGTGTCGATCACGCGCCGGTTGTTCACGACCTCGTCGGGGAATCCTTCCGCGATCTTCTCGCCATGATCCAGCACGACTATCCGGTCGGATACCCCCATGATCACGCTCATGACATGCTCGATGATGAGGATGGAGATGCCTTTTGCACGGATCTTCCGGATCAGGTCAACCGCCTCGCTGCTCTCCTTCGGGTTGAGCCCGGTCGTGAGTTCGTCTAACAGCAGGAGCTTAGGCTTTGACGCGAGCGCCCGGGCGAGCTGCACCTTCTTGAGCTCGACAACGTTGAGGTTTTTTATCGGAATCCCCCGTTTCTCCACGGGGAAACCGACGTAATCGAGGATCGATCCCGCATCGTCCTGTGCCTGTGCCATGCTGACTGCGGCGTGGTTGCCAAACAGCGCTCCCACCATGGTGCATTCCAGCGCCGTCAGGTTCGGGAACGATTCGGCGATCTGGAACGTCTTTGCGATCCCTTTCCGGCAGATCCTGTCCGCGGGAAGCCCTGCAATTTCCTCGTTAAGAAAGGTGATCGTACCGTCTGTCGGTGCGCTGATGCCCGAGATCATGTTAAGAAGCGTGGTCTTTCCTGCACCGTTGGGCCCGACAAGCCCCACGATCTCGCCGGTATTGATGTCAAGGTCAACACGGTTTACGGCACAGAGCCCGCCGATCTGTTTTGTAACATTCCGCACGCAGAGCATGAGACGTTTTACACCAGCCGCTATCGTGCTAACTGTCAGCATAGTGCGGTATAAAACTATGCCGGGGGAAAAACGGGGCGATTGCTGAAAGACAGCCTGATCCGGGTGCATCGGTGCACGGTCAATCCGGGCCGAGGAACCGGCGGATGGCTTTCCCAAGTTCCGGGAGGGTGACCGGTTTTAAGACGATCCCGAGCCGGGGATCGTTGAGCGCGGCAGCTCTCGATTCGACCGAGGGGTGCGCCGTAAAAAGCAGGACCGGCATCTCCTTGGTTGTGGGTTCGGCCCGGATCCTCTCAAGGAACTCCCAGCCATCCATGGGCATCATCATGACATCGAGGAGGATGAGCGCCGGCGGGTTTGTTTTCACTTCGGAAAGGGCGGAATACCCGTCCATGCTTGTCACCGGCTCGTACCCAAGCCGGCCGAGCATGAGCTCCATCATCTCGATGATGGGCCGATCATCCTCAACGACCATGATGCGCTGCTTCATGGACAATCACCCGTGTCCCGGAGTTTCGGGATATGGAGGGTAAAGGTGCTCCCCTGATTGACAATGCTCTCCACCGTGATAAACCCGCCGTGCATCCGGAGATATTTCTGCGCGATTGCAAGCGAGAGCCCGATCCGGTCGTATTTCCGGCTCAGTGCAGCCGAATCCGCAAGCTGGAACGGCTCGAAGATCGTATCGAGCCGGCCTTCCGGTATCCCGATACCATTGTCGCAGACGGCAATCCCGTGGCAGCCGGAGCCGGGGAACGAGATGTAGGAGATTTTAATATTCCGCGGGGGACGCGAGTAGGCGATCGCATTGGAGAGCAGGGAATCGAAGGCGATCCCGATCTTTGTTGCATCCGCATCGAAAGTGAGATCCTCCGGGATATCCACCGTGATAGCAGCCTGCGAGGCATAACCCCCGGCATTGATGATCGTATCGATGGATTCCCGTACCGGAAAGACCGAGTACTCCAGCCGTACTTTCCCTGATTCCAGCACCGAGAACTCCAGCATCCGGTTGATGATGGTGCGTTCGCGTTCGACGCTTGCGAGGCAGCGGTTCAGGATCTTCTGTGTATCCGCGTTTATCCCGTAATCTGCCGGGTCTTCGAGCAGCAGGTTGAGGTACCCCATCAGGGGCTGCAGGGGCGTCCGGAGTTCGTGGGCGACGGTGACGATCACGCCCCGCCGCTGTTCGTTGTCCCGCCGTATCTGGTCATCGAGACGCCGGTTCTCTTCGCAGGCGCGTACGGATTTCTCCGAGAGATGGGCAACGACGCACCCGGTGATGACAAAGAGCGCACCCTGCCCGATCACAAATGCGGCTGCAACGGGATCCGGGTAGACGGCGACCGACCCCACGATCTCGTATACAACCCCACAGAATCCCGCGACATAGATCCCCGGCCGGGGATAGCAGTATGCCGCGTAGAGGATCGGGAGAAGGAAGAGCTGGGGGACGATCGACCCGGGGTTGCGGGGGAGATCCAGCACAACGAGGACGGTGATGGATGCAGTCAGTCCCGCGATCACCGCGTACCGGGTGATATCGGAATCCGAAACAGGTTTTTCGTCACTGGAACTTTCCGCCCGGTGCATGTGCTTCTTTTGACGGTTCGGTAGCAGGGTATTTATGGATTGTCAATGGCAACGGATACTCCTTGCAAACATGTTGCATGAAAAATTGCATTAAAACAAAGCTAATCCACCAGGTTCTCAGCCCCGGTTTATCCCTTCCTGACATGTGCCGGTGAAGTTGCGCAGGTGTCATATAAACGCCCTGCAATAGAGTACAGCATGCGCCCCCGTGTCATCGTGAACGTGGCCATGAGTGCCGACGGGAAGATCTCGACAATTGAACGCCGCCAGGTGAAGATCTCGGGACAGGAGGATTTCACCCGGGTCGATGCCCTGAAAGCGGCATCCGATGCGATCATGGTCGGGATCGGGACGGTCCTTGCCGACGACCCGTCGCTGACGGTAAAATCTGATGCGAACCGGGAGGGCAGGATCGCCTCCGGACGACCGGAACACCCGGTCCGGGTCGTCGTTGACAGTCACGCAAAGATCCCCCTCTCAGCATCAATCCTCCACAGGGGGACGGGGACCAGGGTCATTGCAGTCTCCCGGCTCGCACCCCCGGTAAAAATTGCAGAACTCGAGAAGATGGCAACTGTCGTTGTTGCCGGGGATGCCGCCGTGGATCTCCCTCTCCTGCTGGAACGATTGTATGCAATGGGAATACGGCAGCTGATGGTCGAGGGGGGAGGCCGGCTAATCGGCGGGCTCTTTGAGAGGGGGCTTGTGGATGAGTTCTACACGTTTATCGGGAACATCATCATCTCAGGCGCTGATGCCCCCACCCCGGCGGACGGCCCGGGGTTTTCCGTCGCCTCCGGGTTCCCGCACCTGACCCTTGTCGATGCGAAAAGAATTGGTGACGGTATCCTGCTGCACTGGAAGACGGGATCGTAACAATTAGCAGGTTCAGGTTGGCGGGATCTTCTCAGCCCGACCGGGTATCGTGAACATGTCGGAAACGTTCGTTTTTCGTTGAACGTCTGGAAAAGAGGGATATAAAAAAGGGTGACGGAGATCCCGTCAGGCACGGGTCTTGTAAGGCATCTGCTGGTCGATGACCTTGTAGACCTTCCCGTCCTTCATGAATACGGTGACTTCGACCCGGTCCGTGCCGGGCGTCCCTTCGAGTTCGAGGGTGCTCCCAACCACCGGCTGGAGGGAACCGGTCACGACCGAACCGTCAGGCCGGGTTACCTTGACATCGATCCGTGAGACGAAGTTGAGACCCTTCCCGCCATTAAAGGCGGTGATGATGGTCGTCGAGTACATGCCGGCTTTTTCAACGCTGATCGAAACTTCCTGGTTGACCGGGATCGTCTGGGTCGGCCCGGGCTCGGTGGAACCGGCCGGTGTCGTTGCCACAACTTCAGTTGTGGGTATTGCCGTGGTCTCAACGGTTGTTGCAACCGTCGTCTCCACCGGGGTAGTCTTGGTGCCCGTGCACCCGGCAGCAAGGATCGCTGCAATAAGGGTAAGAGCGATAAGGACGCCTGCTTTCATGGAGAATGGATAATGTCGTATGACTATTTGATGGTTGTGAATCACGCCGCAGGACACGGTCTTTCGATCTAAACACTCATAGGATCCTGCGTCCCACGTACCGGTACGCAGCTTGCAGTCTTGGTCCTTGCCGCGGTTTTCATCCTGATCGCGGTGCGGCAAGTGGGGAGGTTCACGTTCCGGATCTGGCAGGTGATGCTTGCCGGAGCGATCGCTGTCCTCCTCACCGGGCAGATCGCTCCCGCAGACGCCCTTGCAGCCATCAATCCCGGCGTCATGGTCTTCCTCTTCTGCATGTTCATTGTCGGGGAGGCGCTCGTCTCGGGGGGTTACCTCGATTGCATCGCCCGGCGGATCTTCCACCGGGCAAAGAACCCTTCCCGGATCGTCCTTGTCCTCCTCTTCTCGATGGGGATGCTCTCGGCGCTTCTCATGAACGACACGCTCGCCATCATCGGCACCCCGCTCGTCCTCTCCCTTGCTGCCCGGCACCAAATCTCGCCAAAGATGCTGCTGCTTGCGCTCGCCTTTGCCGTCACGACCGGGAGCGTCATGAGCCCGATCGGGAATCCCCAGAACCTCCTTGTCGCGACAACAAGCGGGATGGCTTCGCCGTTTGTCACCTTTGCCGCAGGACTCATCCTCCCGACAATCCTCTCCCTTCTTGCGGCCTTTGTCGTGCTCAGGCTTTTTTTCCCGACAGAATTTGCGGACCGGCCGCTGGATCACGGCGTTCCCGTATCCTGCAATGCCCGGTCCATGCGGGTCTGCCAGTGCTCGCTCTTCATCATCATCGCCCTCATCCTTGCAAACGCCGCGTTCACTCTTGCCGGTTCCGGGACATTCATGAGCCTTCCCCTGATCGCGGTCTGCGGTGCGGTCCCTGTCATCCTCTTCTCCGAAAACCGCATGGCGATAGTGCGGGAGATCGACTGGTCAACCCTCATCTTCTTTGCCTCCATGTTCGTGCTGATGGAGAGTGTCTGGCAGACCGGGTTCTTCCAGTCGTTCATGAGTCCCGGGACTGCGGCATCCGTCCCGTTCATCCTCGCCGCAAGCATAGGGATCTCCCAGTTCATCTCGAACGTGCCCTTCGTCGCGCTCTTCCAGCCGCTCATCGTGGGTGCAGGAGGAACGACAACACAGCTGCTCGCGCTTGCCGCCGGAAGCACGATTGCCGGAAACCTCACCATCCTTGGCGCGGCAAGCAACGTGATCATCGTCCAGAATGCCGAGAACCACGGCGCCACGATCACGTTCCTCGAATTCGCAAAGGTAGGCGTACCGCTGACCATTATCCAGGCGGTAATCTACGGGATATTCCTGGGATTCGCATAATGCCCCAGCCGGATAGCCGGATATTTCGGGAGAGGTGCGTCCAATGATCCCCTCACCGGGTACCTGCCTTCCGGAGTTTCATACAACGGTACGCGGCGCGGATCAGGTACCCGACAACAAGAACCGACCCGGTCCCGGCGATGATCAGGATCCACAACGTGAGCGGGAGCGGTACTGTCCCGAATACGGCCCCCCCGTACTGCACGATGAGGAACTGGGCTCCAACGATGATCGCCATCACGGCAAAAAACACCGGGTTTGAAGAGATCCCCCGGGGCATCGTCCCTTCAAGGGCCCGGCAGTTGATCCCGTTCCAGACCTGCGCGAGGACAAACGCCGTAAAGAACACCGTGCCGGTCCCGGCAGCTCCCGTGCCGCCGATGAACCCGGTTACGATCTGGAGAAAACCCATGACAAGGAAAAAAGCCCCGGTGACGGCGATGGACATCCACATGAACGGCGTGATGATCGGCGCGTCGCGGGAGACCGGGGGCCGTTCCATCAGCCCGGCATGGGGGGATTCCGAACAGAGAGCAAAGGCCGCAAGGGTGTCCATGATGATGTTGATCCAGAGGATCTGGAGGATGGTGAACGGCTCCGGGTACCCGAGGAGGGGCGCGATGAAGGCAAGCATGCAGGCACAGAAGTTGATGGTGAGCTGGAAGAGCAGGAACCGCTGGATGTTCTCGTAGAGCGCCCGTCCCCAGAGCACCGCGCTTGTGATCGTTGCAAACGAGTCGTCGAGCAGGATGATGTCGGACGCCTCGCGGGCGACTTCCGTCCCGGAGAGCCCCATCGAGAGCCCGACATCGGCATGCTTCAGCGCCGGCGCGTCGTTGATCCCATCGCCGGTAACTGCGACCACCTCCCCGCGCTTCTGGAGCGCCTCTACAAGGAGCAGCTTGTCCATCGGGTTTGCCCGGGCAAGGACATCGAGGTTTCCTGATGCGGCGATCCGTCCGGATTCGGGAAGGGCCCGGAACGTTTCGCCGGTCATCACGCTCCCGCCGTTCAGGATCCGGGTCTCCTGTGCGACCGCCTCCGCGGTTGCGACACTGTCGCCGGTTACCATCCGGACCCGGACGCCTGCCTGCCGGCAGAGGGTCACCGAATCCGCGATCCGGTCGCGCAATTCGTCGCGGATCGCCACGTACCCGTCCCACATGAGATCGCTTTCGCTGTCGTCGTCTCCTTCGATTGCGCGGTGGGCGAATGCGAGGGTACGCATCGCGCGGGAAGCGTACTTTGCAGGACCGGAGGTGTCCGGCGTTGTTGTGCAGAGCGCGGCAACAACCTCCGGAGCACCTTTTACGAGGAGGTACTCCCTGCCCCCTATCCGGACGACCGTTGACATCCGCTTCCGCGTGCCGTCAAAGAGGAACTGCTTTTCAACGCCCGTCGTTGCCCGGATTTTCCGGTAATCAAAGGAATGCGCTGACAACCAGCGCAGGAGCGCACCCTCGGTCGAGTTCCCGATCGTCACCTGCCGGCCGTCCCGTTCTTCGAGGTGCGCGGTGCTGTTTGCCGCCGCATTGAGCACGATCCATTCGGCAGGAGTTTCCGGGACGCCATCCGCGACGGCAGGATCCCCTGCCGACGATGCCACGACCTCCATCTGGTTTTTGGTGAGCGTCCCTGTCTTGTCGGTGCAGATGGTTGTTGCCGAGCCGATCGTCTCGCATGCGATCAGCCGGCGCACGAGGCAGTTTACCCTTGTCATCCGCCGCATGGCAAGCGAGAGGGAGAGGGCTACACTCATCGGGAGTCCTTCGGGCACGGCAACAACAATGATCACGACAGCGAGCATGAACGCATCGAGGATTGCCAGCGCCGAGGCAGGATTCAGGCCGGTGATCGCTCCTGTCAGCACGCCGCGGGCAAGGAGCGCAAGCAGGATGAGCGCTGCCATCACGTACCCGAACCGGCTGATGAGCCGGGCAAGGTTTGTCAGTTTCTCTTCAAGGGGGGTCTCTGTCTCATGCCCGATCCCAAGCGAAGCGGCAATCACGCCAATCTCGGCAGCATCGCCGACAGCGGCGGCAACCATTCTCCCCCTCCCGGCCGTTACAAACGATCCCTTCAGGATACGGCTTTCCGCCTGCTTTACCACCGGCTCGCTCTCGCCGGTGAACGCGGACTCGTCAGCGGCAAGGAGGTCGGATTCGACAACCCAGCCATCGGCAGGCACGGCATCTCCCGCTTCAAGGATGATGAGATCGTTCACAACGATCTCCCGGGCGGGAACAGACGATGCATGGTTTGTACGGAATATCTTGACCGGAATCTCGTCCCGCCGGGCGTTGAGGACATCGAACTCCCGGCTGCTCCGGTATTCGGAAACAAACGAGAGGGTGGTTGCAAGCAGGATGGCAAGAAGGATGCCGAGGGTGTCCAAAAATCCGCTCCTGTTTACGAAAGACACGGCCGCGGAGATGGCAACGGCAAGGAGCAGGATCCGGATGATGGGATCCCGGAACTTTTCCAGGTAGAGGATCCAGAGGGGCTCCCGTACCGGCGGGGTCAGCGTGTTGCTGCCATAGGTTTTCCGGGAAATGGCGACCTCTTCTTCAGAAAGCCCGCCACGGTCGGCGATCCGGCAGGCTTCTTCATACGTTACCATAAACGCTTCCGGGCTCCTGCATCAGCCCCACCTTCCGGAACAATCCCGGATAAAATCCCGGAAAAAAATGATTGCAGGATTCCGGGAATCCTGCCAGTGATAACCGGGATGGTGGGAAACGGCGTCATACGAGCGGGGCAGGGATCTGCATTCAACAAGGTTCTGGACGACGGGAATCCGGTGCGAAAAAAACTGCCGCACCCCTAAAGCTCCGGAACCGGTCCGTTCTTCGTATTTTTCAACACGGATCCGGCTTTCCAGGCTTTCCCCGCGGCTTTTCCAAGCGTATGGTACGTGTTGTCCGGCATGGTGAGGAGCAGCGGATCGATTGCGGAGAAGTCTGGTTTACCGTTCCTGATCACCGCAAGGTCGGCATAGGCACCGGTGATCTCGCCGACGAACAGGGTGTTGGTCGGGAATTCGATTGCGGTCACCAGCATGCACTCCATGCTCACCGGGCACTCCCGGATCATCGGGGCAGTCCCAAGCTTCCCGTAGCAGACGGAAAAGACCCCGGATTTGTCGACAGTTGCCCCTGATACAAGCCCGCAGTAATCCGTCTTTTCCATAAGCGCCGCAGACGGGAGGTTGACCGAGAATGTCCCCGACTCCCGGATACCCCGGGCCGTGTGATGCATCCTGTTGATCCCGACCGAGATCATCGGCGGGTTCGCGTTTGCCCGGGAGCACCAGCCGGCCGGCATGAAGTTTGCCCTTCCGTCAACCTGAGCCCCTACAAGAACCACCGGCATGGGGAGAAAGACGTTGGTGGAGATGGCAATCTTGTCCATGGGAGGGGATGTGTCGCTCTGAGGTCTTAAAACGTCTCAGGCTGCCGGGGGGACCGTCACGGGTATTCCGGGGCAGGTGTTCCGGGATACCAGAATCATTCCTGTCCTGTATCGATCCCACCCTTTTTATGACCCGCATGCGAGGGAACGTACTATGCAGGTTGTGATCGACCGGATCAATTGCGTCAGCTGCGGCACGTGCTGGGAAACCTGCCCCGACCTGTTCGAGCAGGATGCAGGCGATTCCTTCAGCCGGATCACGGAAAAGTACCGGACGGACGGGGACATCGCACGGGCGACGCCCCCGGAATCGCTGGAAGGCTGTGCACAGGATGCGGCAGAGCTCTGCCCTGTCCAGATCATCGGGATAACCGGGGACTGATCTTCCCGACGATCGTCCCCAAAGAAAAACAAAAAATTACGGGAAACCTGACAGATCCCGGAATTATCCTTCCCGACATCGTCCCGGTATAACCGGCCTGCGATTGGAAAGAACCGGACCGGCACCAGGAAGAACCAAATCCCGTCCGCTCCGGTATATCATACAGGTATGGGGAACCCCATGGTGGAATACAAACTCCCGGAACATGAAAAAAATCCGGATAAGAAGCGCGAAGAACTCAGGGGCAGGGTGATCCAGCTTAAGGATCTCGTCTCCTACGCGGACGGGACGGTTGCAAGCCGGATGATCATCTCCCGCAAGGCTGGCAACATTACGCTCTTTTCGTTCGACGAGGGCGAAGGGCTCTCCGAACATTCCGCGCCGTTCGATGCGCTGGTCACGATCCTCGAAGGCGAATGCGAGGTCTGGGTGGCGGGAAAGACCTTTGTCATGAAGGAAGGGGATACGATCATCTTTCCTGCAAACGTGCCGCACGCCCTTTCCGCGGTGACACGGTTCAAGATGAGCCTCTCCATGATCCGGGAGTGAGACGATGGGCGGGGACGAGAAGGAGGGGTACTACTGTTCGATCTGCGACGGCATCCCTCCCGACAGGATCAAGACCAAGAAGATCCTTGTTGACGGGAAGGAGACCGGAATCGACCAGTTCGACTGGATCCTTACGGAGGTCCGGAACCTTCACCTTAAAAGCGATGCCGCGATCACGGAAGAACTCTTAAAAAGGACCATGGCGCTCAACTACGTGCCAACGAAGAAGAAAGATGCGTATGGGGCAGCGCTGATCGCGGAGTACTGTACCTTCCTGCGGGAATCCGGCGACCGGTAAATCCCGCGGAAGGGTTGTTGGCGGAACGGGCGGCCCGCTCGCTGTAATCCCGCGGGGGCCATCTTCCCTGCGGGGGAGAACGACCGCCCCGGATCATTTGCATTGCATAGTTTTTTCAAATCACCACCTTTTTTATAAAGGTCATGCCAACTAAGGTCTTGATTATTTATCCGCCAAGATCCGCAACGGATCCGGCAGGACGCATCACCCCCTTCAGGCACCTGCGGGAATGGTGAGGAGAGAATTCAGGTGGTAGTATTCCATGGATCTGGCGTTTTTTTCAATCGAGATGTTCCGGACGCTCCTGGATAATGTCGCCATCCTTGCGCTTTTGATCCTCCTGTACAATTTCATCCCGGACGAGATCCGGAAGGGATCAAAAACGATCTTTTCCCTTGCGGTAGGCCTCATCTTTGGTTTTGCCGCGTTCACGGGAATTGTCCTGCTGTATAACGAGACCGGGGGACAGGTCATCGGGATTAACATCATCCTCGTCCCGCTTGCCGGTTTTATCGGCGGCGTCTTCTCCGCAGTCATTGTCGCCTCGGTTCTTACCGCAGGAAGCTTTGCCGTTGCCGGGTCGATATCCGGTACCGACATGGTAACGATTGCCGGAGGTCTCCTCCTCGGGATTGTCTTTTTTGCCGCCCGCGGGTGGAAACGATTCCCGAGCTCGTACTACACCCAGCTCTTCCTCCTCGGTCTCACCCTTTCGGCACTCGAGATCCTTGCCTCGTTCATCCTGCAAGGGGGGCAGGGGCATATTGTTGCTTTTTCCGGTTCCCCGGATGGACCTGCCCCGTTCCACCACGTTCCTCTCTACGGTCCGGTTCCTGAACTGGCTCCGGGCGTAACGACGGGCATAGGCCCAGGATCGTTTTTGGGAATTTTGTCTGCCACTCCGTCCGTTATCTCCCTCATCCCCCTCTTCATCGTCAGCGTGCTCGGGATCATCCTCCTTGGCACCATCATCGGCTTTATCGACCAGAGAAAACTGGCGCAGAAGGAACTGGTGGAGTACCGGGAGCAGCTGGAAAAACTTGTGGACGAACGGACAACGGAATTAAAAAGGGTCAACTCTCTCCAGAAAGCAACAATCGAATCCACCGCAGATGCCATTGTCGTAACTGACTTAAAAGGGGTGATCCGTGCCTACAATCGCAAGGCATCCGGGATCCTCCGGATCATCTCCGTGCCAAGGAACGGCGAGGATGGGATCCTGTTCGCGGATCTCGCCGAGTCCCGTCTTGCAAAGGAGGCGCGCCTCCCCACCCTCGTTGCGTCCCTGCCGGAATCCACGGAACAGGTGGTCGCAGCAGATCTCGTGTTCAGGAACGGCAGGATCTACGAGCTCTACGTCCACCCCCAGCAGATCGGCAGCCAGATCATCGGAAGGGTCTGGAACCTCCACGACATAACCGACCAGCGCAATGCAGAAGATGCGTTGAAGGCGGTCAACAACAAGCTGATCCTGCTCTCGAACATCACGCGCCACGACACCCTTAACCAGCTGACTGCGCTCTTCGGGTATGTCGAACTTGCCAAAGCAGAGACCCGGGATCCGCCGGTATCCAGGTACCTTGATTCCATGAAAAAGACCCTGGACACCATCCGGCTCCAGATGGAGTTCACCCGGGACTACCAGGATCTTGGCCTTAAGCAACCGGCATGGCAGGATATAAGGACCGCGTTCCTCAATGCCGCCGCGGAGATCCGGGGGCCGGACTTAAATGTGCTGTGCGATATCGGCAAGACAGAGGTCTATGCCGATCCGCTAATCGAGCGGGTGTTCTACAACATGATCGACAACTCGCTCCGGCACGGCGAACATGTCACGGCGATCCGGTTGCTATCCATAAGAGAGGGGACTGATCTCGTCATCCTGTATGAGGACAACGGCGCAGGTGTACCTCCCGAAGAGAAGGACAAGATCTTCCTGAAAGGCCACGGGAAACATACCGGCCTTGGGCTCTTCCTCATACGGGAAATTCTCTCGATCACCGGTATCAGTATCCAGGAGACTGGGACATTCGGGCAGGGAGTACGGTTCGAGATTCGCATCCCGGCCGGGAAATTCCGGATCCAATGATTTTTATAAAAAAGGCAGTGGCATAGTTTTCCGGTGCTGGGCTGAAGGAGCGGAGGTCGCATCCCGGATGATGATCCGGATCGGCTCTTACACCGGGCCGGAGAGTATTGCCGCGATCCGCCCGACCTTCCCGTCGGCGAGCCGCACCTTGATCCCGTGCGGGTGGAACGAACTGTTCGTCAGGATCTCCCGGACGGTCCCCCGGGTGACCCGGCCGGTCCGCTGGTCCTGCTTCTGCACGATATCCACGACAGCACCGGGTTGCACGGATGAGCGCTGCCGGGGGTCCGGGACGGTCATCAGGCACACGCCCCTTGAATGATCCCAGGCACGGGTGCTAACGCCCCTGCACAAGCTCGGAGACTGCTGTTACCATCAGGTCGATCTCCTCGCGGGTCGTGTAGAGCGCAAGGCTTGCGCGCACGGTACCATCGGGAAGACCGAGCCGGTGCATGAGGGGCTGGCAGCAGTGGTGGCCGGACCGGACCATGATGTCGGCGTTGTCGTCAAGGAACTGGGCAACCTCGTGGGGATGGATGCCCTCAACCGTAAACGAGATGACGCCAATCCGGTTCTCCGGTAAGCGGGGGGCATAGACCCTGACCCGGTCGATGGGGGTAAGCCCGTCGATTAGCCGGGTGGCGAGCGCCTCCTCGTGGGCGCGGATCCTGTCCATGCCGACAGTGGATAGGTAATCCACCGCAGCGCCAAGCCCGATCGCTCCCCCGATGTTCGGGGTCCCGGCCTCGTACTTCTCGTACCCCTCGTTCGGCACAAAACCGGTATCGGTGACTGTCTGGACCATCCCCCCGCCGACCATGGGGGGATCCAGTACGGGCTCCCGCATCCAGAGGACACCGGTGCCGGTCGGCCCGCACATCTTGTGGCCGGAGAACGCGGCAAAGTCGCAGCCGACAGCTTTGAGATCGACCGGCAGGTGCGGGACTGACTGTGCTGCATCTACGAGCAGGAGGGCGCCGCGATCGTGGCAGATCTTTGCGATCTTCTCAACCGGCGTCACGACACCGAGCACGTTCGAGGCATGGGTGACGGCAACGAGCCGGGCCGGCTCTTCCAGTGCGGATTCGAGCGCTTCAAGGTCGAGCGAGTAATCGTCACGAATCCCGACAACGGAAAGTTTCACGCCGCGGGAGGCAAGGTTCATCCACGGCAGGAGGTTGGAATGGTGTTCGAGGACTGTCGTGATCACCCGGTCGCCGGGCTTCCACGGCATGCCCTGCGCAACCATGTTGATCGCCTCGGTGGTGTTCTTCGTAAAGACCGTTGTTCCGCGGGTTCCTCCCACGAACTTCGCTACCTTCTCGTGGGCATGCCAGTACCGCTGGGACGCGATCCGGGTGAGCCGGTGGATCCCCCGGCCGACGTTTGCCCGGTAGTGGTGCTCGAAATCGACGACTGCCTGTACGACCGGCTCCGGGGAGAAACTGGTCGCTGCGGAATCAAGGTAGATGATGTCCGAACAGATCGGGAAATCCTTCCGGACCTCATCCATCCCAACGGTCCCTTTCAACGATCCTTTCCCTTCCCCGGTTCCTGCCGCTTTCTTCTCCGCCACAGTTCCACCAGCACGTTCTTCCACGCCTTCCATCCTGCCTTCTATCCTGCTGCCCGTCATGCCTTCCATCATGGCTTTCGTCCTTCCCGCGGTCGTTTCGTCTCCACGTTCTGCCAGTCTCCCGGCGCTTTTCTCCATTCCCGCCACGGGTTTTTTCGGGCCCGGTTGTATGGAGAAATCGTCGCTGAGCGCGATATGGTGTGCATTGCACAGTTCCCGCATCTTCTTCGGGAGCGCACGCCAGCGCCAGAGCCCCCATCCCGAGTACTCCTCCGGGAACCCGCGCTTCTCCTGCCACGAGGCAAGGAAGGCATCCCACCGGGCTGCATAGTCCGGGTGGAGTAAGCGCAGTTCCTCGTACTCGCTCTCCAGCATGGAGGGGCAGAGATGGCACCCGATCCGCTCAATGCCCTTCTCGTAGAGAGGGTTCGTTGCGATCTTTTGCCACCAGAGATACAGGAAGACCTCGAGCGCCCGCCAGTTCCGGATCGGGGATAGGTTGAGCTGGAGCGGGTTGTCCGGGTTCTGGCTCGTCTCATCAAGGTCTGCCCGGTTCCATGACTCATACCACCGGTTTCCCTGCACGGTCAGGCAGGGACCGATCTTTGCAAGGTAGAGCTTGAGGGGGCGAAGCTTCAGGAGCTTGCAGCACCAGCGGTTGTCCTTTCCCGGAGGACCGGCCTTGATAACTGCCTGCCAGAAATCCGCGACCGGTGGTACAATGGTGACCCCCTGCGATTTCACGAACGCAACCGTCTCGGGAAATTCCAGCCCGGTATCGATGAAGAACGCATCTTTCACGCCGGCCTTCCGGGCAAGGGTAAGGACTGCCGTCGAGTCCTTTCCTCCGGAGAACGAGATATTGACGGTCGGCCGGTCGGTGAGGTGCCGTTTGATCGTGCGGATCGCGGTACGTTCGAGATTTTTTAAGTGGAACCGGTTCCGTTCAAGGACAACCTCCCAGCCGGGGTTAGGCCGGGTCTCCGGTACAACCGAGGCGACCTCTTTCACCCGGAGGGATCCGGCGGTCACGGTGCCGGTCCCGTACTTGTTCCGGTACCGGACAATGACCGTGCCGTCCGGCACCGGGTCTTTGAGGGCAAACTTCTTGCCCCCGACCCGGCCCTTTGCCCCGCCCCTCCCGATCTGCTCTTCAAGGTCGAGCACTCCTTTCTCTGCGTGACCGAGCAGGAACGGGAGAGCTTCCGGCGCAAGATCGAACCGGAACTTCCGGGTCACGGGATCGAACGTAAGCCACGCGAACCGCCGGCCATGTGCAATGACGAGATCGGCCCGGTCAACGCCGCCGGTCTTGTTGAGGAGGAGGAGTGCCGGCACCGGGACCTTCCCGAACCGTTCGCGGATGAGCCGCAGGATGAGTGCAATATCAGCCGCAAGTGCCGGCCGGACGTCATAGGGGGGAAGGAGGGGGACTGCCCTGCCGTCTGCGCCACATGCACAGCTCCTCCCGATGAGGGGGACATTGCACCGGTCGCACCAGTACAGCGTCTTCTTTACCGGCGGCTCAGGTATCACACTCACAGATGGATCGGAGAAGGTCTTAAGAGAGACGCTTAAGGAAATTCCCCGGCATATCCCGGGTGCAGGTGCTGCACGATCTGTTACGGAAAGCGATCCCGGTGTCGTGGAAGGAAGTTTCTTAAGAGAACAGTATGCAAGGGGAATTAATACCAGGGAATGAGGACGCAGGGCACGGATTCGACGCGGACACAGGTCCGGCCGATGCCGCCCGGAGCGAATCTACGGTGGGTGCACATTCATGACCGGCCAGGACAACAACGGACCGGATACTTCCGGCATTCCCGGATCCGGGGAAGGGGCGGGGACGCACCCCCGGGCATCTTCCGGTTCCCCGCAGGAGATCTGCCCGCTGACGGCCGGCGAGAGCATCATCCGTATCGACCATATCACCAAGGTATTCTCCGACCGGAACCGGACCGTGATCGCGGTCGACGACGTGACATTTGACGTGAAACGCGGCGAGATCTTCGGCCTGCTTGGCCCCAATGGCGCCGGAAAGAGCACGCTCATCCGTATCCTGACCACGCTCCTCTCCCAGACATCCGGGACCGCCTGCGTCAACACCTTTGACATAAAAAAAGACCCGGAGAAGATCCGGGGGATCATCGGAGTCTGCCCGCAGAACAGCACGCTGGATGTCGAACTGACCGCGTATGACAACCTCGAATTCTACGGGAAACTGGTCAACGTGGACGACAGCATCCTTACCAGGCGGATCCACGAACTGCTGGCCATGGCCGATCTCTCCGACCGGGCATTGATGCCGGTCTCATCCTTCTCGGGAGGTATGAGGCGGAAGCTGGAGATCGTCCGGGCGTTCATCCACCACCCGCTCATCCTCTTCCTCGATGAACCGACCATCGGGCTCGACCCGGAGTCCCGCCGGGAAGTCTGGCAGCAGATCGTACGGTTGAACGACGAGAACACCACGATCATCTTAACCACCCACTACATGGACGAGGCAGAGAAGCTCTGCAACCGGATCGCGTTTGTCGACAAAGGGAGACTGATCTCGCTTGACACAATTGACAATCTCAAGAAACTGATCCCGACGGGCGACATCATCGAGATCGGGTGCGAAGCGGACACCGGCGCGCTCGCAACAACGATTACGACACTCCCGCAGGTCACGTCCGCGCAGGCAAGGAAGCAGAAACTGGTCGTCACCGCACGGGACGGAAGCCGGGTGATCCCGGAGATCTTCGCACTCTTTGCAAAACAGGGGATTGCCATCACATCGTTCTCGGTCCGGCCGCCGTCGCTTGAGGACGTCTTCATCTACCTGACCGGCCGGAAACTCGATGACGGCAGTACCGAGCCTGCGATGCGGAATGCGCGGGGGGGCAGGCGATGATCCGGGGCGCGATCGCGATCTTCCGGCGCGATTTCAAGAAATTCATCAGCAACCCTTTTGTTATCGTCTTCACGCTCGTCATGCCGATCATGTATCTCGTCATCTTCGGCAACGCAATGGGCGGGACGATCACCCACATCCCGATTGGCGTCGTGCAGGAAACCCCGCCTTACAACGACACCCCGCTCTTTACAGCAGGCACAGCCATGCTCCGCCATTACGCGCAGCCGGGAGATCCGCGCCTCTTCGATGTCACGGTATACACGAGCGAAGACCGGGCCAAACGGGCGCTTGAGGACGGTAAGATCGCCGGCGTTGTCGTCTTTCCCGCCGAAGTCTCGTCCGACCATGCGGTCCGGCTCTATGTCGATTCCTCGGATTACATGACCCCGACACTTGTCCAGGCCGGTGTCACCGGGTCGCTCCGGGCGATCGGGTCAGACAATGCCGTGCTCATCAACAAGATCTACGGGGATATCACCTACATCCAGTTCTTCGGTGTCGGCGTGATCGTGATGGCCATCTTCATGACGACAATGATGGGCGGCGGGATCGCGCTCATCAAGGACCGGGAGATGGGGATCCACGAGGGTTACCTGGTAACGCCGGTGAAACGCACGAGCATCATTCTCGGGATGATCATGAGCGGCACGGTGCGGGCGACCCTTTCCGGGTTCATCATCTTTGTTGTCGGCGTGCTTATCACAGGGGTGATCGTCCGGGGATTTGCGGACTTCTTCCTCGCCGTCCTCGTCATCATCATCGCTAGCGTGGGGGTAACAAGCCTGATGGTCTCGATTGCATCCCGGTTCAACAACCAGCAGGAGTACGCATCCACGACCGCGTTTTTTAACCTGATCCTCTTCATGACATCGGGAGCGTTCTACCCGACCATCGGGATGCCGGACTGGCTGCGCTGGATAACCGTCATCAACCCGGAGTGGTACTCCGTGCACGCGCTGCGAAGCATCATCCTCCGGGGACAGGGACTCTCCGTCATTATGCCGGACCTTATCGCGCTCCTTGTATTCTCGTCCGCTGCAATCATGCTCGGTATTACGACATACCGGCGCACCCTGGAGTAAGAGATGGCGGGGGGAACAATTCCGGCTGACAGGGGCAGGAACAGTATAAACCTGAAAGGCCTGACAATAATACAATCCATGCAACAAGTGCGTAGCGCCGGAATTCTCCGGCCGGAAATCCGGCCGGCCTGCATAGTCTGTCTCGGCATCCTTGCACTCTGCCTCATTCCTGCCGGTGTGTCGGCTGCCGTACATGCATCGACAGGCGACACCATCCATCTCTCCGGCACCGCGTACAGCACGGACGTTTACCTCTTTTTGACCGGGCCGAACCTGCCGTCCGATGGCGCTGCCCTGGATCCTGCGTCCGGGGGCGGGTATACCATGGTCAGCGTGGATGCCGACAACCGGTGGAACTATGCCTGGGATACGCACAGGCCCGCGCTTGATGCCGGGACCTATTCCATCTGGGTTGTCGATGCGCCGGTCGGAGTATCCGGGCTCTCCGGCCATGACTATTCACGGATCACGGTCACGCTCTCCAGACCCTCGGTCAGCATCTCCGGGGACCGGGCTGTCGTGCCCGGCACCCTCCGGGTAACCGCTGTTCCGGAGAATTCATCGGTTGTTGTCAATGGCGAGTACCGGGGCGAGACCCCTCTCGTAGTAACCGGGCTCTTCCCGGCGACATACCCCATCACTATCTCGCATTTCGGGTACCGCCCGGTGACCCGCCCGGTCGCAATCGAATCCGGCGCAACGACCGTCATGAACGTATCCCTTGCCCCGTACCCGGGTTCGATCCGGGTCGATACCGAGCCGCCGGGAACCCGGATCCTGCTGGACGGCAGCGTTGCCGGCATCTCCCCGCTCACGCTTGAGGATGTTCCCGCCGGTAACCACACGATTACCGCGGAGCGTGAAGGGTACACAAACACGGAGAGCACGGTGACGGTTGCCGGGAACCGGACCGCCAGCCTCTCGCTCACGCTGGAGCGCCCGGGAATTTTCCCGTCCGCAACCCGGGCCGGTGATCCCGTCTCCTGCGGGATCGCCATGCTGATATCCTTCGTGACTGCCAGCATTCTCCCCCGGCACAAAAAATCCTGATACCGGATCTGCACAATATTCAAAACGTTGCAGAGCCGGTTGCCATACGGAGAACCTTCCGGAGTGCCGGAAGCCTGCCGTCCCAGAGGAGAAACCTTATGACAGAACTCACCTAATAGACTTCATGAGGCAACAACAGGCGGCAGGTTCCATGTCCACGATCATGGTAGTCGACGACGACCCGGATATTGCGGAAGTGTTCAGGATATTTTTGGGAAGCGAAGGCCACACAGTGGTTGCAGCTGACGGCGGCATCCAGTGCCTCAGGCTGCTCCAGGGCTTCTCCCCCGATGTCATCCTGCTCGACCTGATGATGCATCCTATGGACGGCTGGGCGACCCTGAAGGCGATCAAGAACGATCCCCAGGCTAACGGGATCCCGGTCATCATCATCACCGGCAAACCGCAGATTGGCAACGAGCACGAGACCTATGCCGCGCTGTATTACGACTATATGCTAAAGCCAATCCGGAAGAACGATCTCTGCATCACGGTTGCCCGCGCGTTGTCGTCGGCAGCCTGAATTTTTTTTCAGCGTTTCCGGGTGGTGCGGGATACGGTCCCTGCCGCATAAAATCATCAGGTTTATTGCCCGGCTCCACCGCTCTTGTTTATATGAGAGTGCATAAGGATTCTCTCCTGCTTATTCTTGTTCTTTTCTTCCTCTGCATGATGGTGCAGGGAGTTTTTGCCTGGACGGTCCAGGACATGAAAGTAAAACCTTCGAGCGGACCCGTCTCCCCAGGGACACCGGTGACGGTGTCCTACACGGTCCACTTCGATACCTGGTCGGGAAGTGACGGCGAGACGTTCGATTCCCGGCATACGCTGGACATGTTCACGGACCTTGACGATGCACAATGGACCGCGACGCTCGTCAACATCGATGAGGACCGCGACCCGATCACAACATCGCTTGGATCCAGGACCGGCGTGCGGTACCGCATTGACGGATGGACTTTGAGCTATGACAGTGGCGAGCTCAACCTTGTGGTGACGCTCCGCGGGAATGCCCCGAAAAATACCGGCGAGAGGACGATGATCCGGATCGAGGAACTGGACGACGGGGCTGAAGTGGTTTCCGGCAACGTGAAGACCGTGAAGTACCAGGTGGCGGTCCCGACAACGGCAACGACGGTCCGGACGCAAACTCCGGCAACTGTTGCAACCACGACCCGGGCACCGGAAACAACCACAACAACAGTCACCCCAAAGGTGAAGCATACCTATACCCCGGGGCCGGACCCGGTCGCGATCGCCGGTGTTCTGGCCTTTGCCGGAATTGTTGCGCATAGGATCAGGAGAGA
>CAZNLI010000006.1:0-8573 GCA_964574125.1 uncultured Methanoregula sp. | reverse complement strand
CGATCGCCGGTGTTCTGGCCTTTGCCGGAATTGTTGCGCATAGGATCAGGAGAGAGAACGCCCCATAATTTTTCCGCGGTGCCCCCTTTGCCCGCTCTGCCCTGTACCGGTAAACCTGTGCTCCTTGACCTGCGGGCATCCGGGTAAGCGATTGAATGCGACAGGTGCCATGAACGCTTTTTGTAACAGCAACTCCCAATCGCGGGATTCTCATATCCCCGTCAAATAACCGCGGCATATCCGCACTGTTCGATGGATTGCCGGAATCCATTGCTTCTGCACGTACCGGCCCGGGATCTCCGGGTCCGTCTGTTCCAATGCCCGGCACTGCCGGGCAGGAAAGAGAGAGAAGAGGGGTTGATGAATGCCCGGTATCCCTGCCGGTGACAATTCATTCACGTTATTCTATCGTGAACGCAGATGCAAGCTTACCGTACTTATCATTGGAATTAGTGACAACGACGCTCCATGACCCGGTTGCTGCATTGGAGGGGATTTTGAACGTGCAGATGATCTTTGTTTCCGATGCAACGTTAACATCGCTTGCCGTGATGGTTTTACCCGACTTTGTCAGCTCGACAATCGCCCCGTTCTTGAAATTCGACCCGGTGATCGTCATTGATATCGAATCACCCTGATATCCTGACGTTGGTGTGATCTTCGTAATTGCGGGGGTGCTCGTATCTCCCTCATGAACCGTGAAGTAGTTCGCGAGTTCCCCGGATTTCCCATCAGAATTTGTGACAACAATACTCCACCCGACACTAACCGGAGTACCGGACGGGATATCGAACGTACAGGTAATCTGAGAAGACGCATCGACGGAGACATCGGTCGCCGTGATAGTCGTCTCGCCCGACTTCGTCAGTTTGACGGTCGCACCGTCCTTGAAGTTGGACCCGGTGATCGTCATGTCCACCGATTCGCCCGCTTTACCGCCTTCGGGGTCGATGCTCTTGATAAGGGGTTTAGCTGCGGATGACGTTGTTTTCGTTGTCGCAGTCGTCTTTACGGTAGCAGAGGTCGTTTTTGTGGTGACGGTTGTAGTCGGGACCGCTGTCGGGGCTCTTGTCGGTATGGATGAGACTGTCACATGCCCGGCAGATACCGTGTAGATCTTTTCGAATTCTGCCCGGACAATCGTATCCGTGTTTGCATTGGTCCGGTACCCCCACGAGCCGTTGGAGTTTTTATGGATGATTGCCCGTGTGTAGCTGTCCGTTGCGGAGTCATAACTGACGATCAGGTAACCTGTCGAACCACCGGACGCGGTCTGCACGATATCGCCGGCCGTGTACAGGGGCCCGGCAGATGTCGCGGTTGCAGTCGCACCAGACCCGCCGGAATCCGAACTCTCTGAACAGCCCGCAAAGGCCATGCATACAGCGAGAAGAATGCTGAATGTAACGAGGATGCCGCTTGGATGTTCCATGACCAGCGTTATTCCCTGAAGATATTAAAGAATTGTTGAAGACCCGGTTCGCTGCGGACCGGGGATGGCACCTTCCCCGGCAGGGGCGCGGACTTCTTTATGTCTTCCGGTATTTTTTCCCGGCCGAGAACGCCTTTGCGATCTCGCTCCCGCAGGCGTAGTAGGTCGCCTGAGAGTACACGATCGGCCGGATCTTTGCAAGGTCCGGCTTGCCGTCGGTTAAGCACGCCCGGTCCGCATGGATCTCCTTAACCTCGCCAATCACGAGCGAATGGCTCCCGCAATCGACGGTTTTATAGAGCGCGCACTCGATCGCAACCGGGCACTCTTCCGCCATGGGCGCGGTCTTGAGTTTCCCGTAGAACGAGGAGAAGACCGCCGATTTGTCTTCCTGCGCGCCGGAGACAAGCCCGCAGTAATCGGTCTTTACCGCCAGGTCGACGGAGGGGATGGAGAGGCTGAAGGTTTTATTCTCAAGAATTCCCCGGAGCGTATACCGTCCCTTGTTCACCGCGACGCAGACCATCGGCGGCGCCATGCAGGCAACCGTTGCCCATGCAGCGGTCATGTAGTTTGCCTTCCCTTTGACATTTGCGCCAACGAGCACCGTCGGCATGACGGTTATGTACGGCATCGGGCCGAGCGCTACTTTCACCATGAATATTCACCGCGGGTACTTTTGCGCTCGTACGGGAAAAAGGGAACGATGACACAGGGTCAGATTACGGGAGGGATATGCCGGCCGAGGCGGAAAAATAAAAAAAATTCCAGGATATCATGGCGACGGTGTGCTGCCACCCGCGGTGTCGAAAAGCATGCAGATATATCGCATGGAAAAGACGCCGATCCATGGCGCCAGGATGAGCTGGAGGATCCCTCCGACGAAGGGGATGATACTGATCACGATGGTGACAACAAAGATTACAATCCCCATGATGATGAGCGCGATGATGTACGTGCCCCACCCGATCTTCCCGATCGTTTCGAGAATCGCAGAGAAGTTGAATCCCTCGCCCACCGAACCCGTCCGCGCAAACCGGACGACCCCGCCAAGCGCGATGAGCCCGCAGATGAACGCGACGACGATCGTGAGGAGGATGCCTCCCATCATGCCGAGCCAGATCCCGGGAGCAGTGGGCATTTCGCCGCCGGCCATTGCGGCTGTGATAAGTTCAAGGAGCGCCGGCCCGACAGTCGCGCAGAAGACGATGAGCGCGGGGATCATGTAGACGAACTGGATGACGAAGTACTTGATCCCGTCAGTAAAGAGCGTCATGAAGCCGGTCACTGCCGGGAGCGGTTTTATGCCACGCAGGATCTTCAGCGTATAGCCGGAGTAGAATGCCGAGAGGAGGATCGCAAGGATAAACGCAATCCCGAACCAGGTTGCAAGGACGATCCAGTTCGGCATTGCCCCTGCCATGCCGGGAGTCCCGGTGAATGCGGACTCCGGGCCAAGCATAACCAGAAACATGACCATAATGAGGATGAACGGGATGGCAGGGAGCACCGAGAGAATGATTAACAGGATCCACGTGCCGATATTGCCCAGAAGCCCATCCTTTGTATAGGCGAATGCTTCGCCGATTGTATTTCCATAGTCCATTTCATCACCAGTTTCATGCAGCCCGGAATTGGTTGACCGGACCACAGATGATTGGATATTATTTTTCCTGAATGAATAATTCCTTCGGTCTCCCTGAGGGATCGTACCGGGTAACGGGCAGTACATTTCCCGGTATTGTTCCAGGGTGATGATTGACGAACGGATCCTACGAGTACTCCCAAGAACCCGGATGGTGCTTTGGGGATGCCTGCGATCGTATGAAGGGAAGTGGCCGGGCGTCCGGCACGGAAAGAAAACCTATAATCCTCACGTACCAAAACCGTCATGACTCATGACTATCTGGGAATTATTTCTCGCAATCCTCGTCCTTTTCGTTGCCATCGGTTTGATCGCCGGCGTCTTTTACATCTGGTTCTATATCTGGAAGAAGGTGACAGAAAAAGGGGGGAAGATCGGATGAAGATAGTGAGGTTGTGTTTGGCAATGATTCAGCGGCCGGAACCGATCGGGAACGTAGTTCAGGAAGTGGCTGGAGCCTGTAACGGGATTTTTCCGGTGCCCCCTCACGGTTACCTCAGTTCCCACCTAAAGTCCCTTAGACACCCCTGAATTTATCCGGGCCCGTGCAAGGCCCGGTTGTACCTCATTTACCCTGGTTCCCTATTTCGGAGAAGCAATAATTCAGAAAAACACGGTAATTCTCCCGGAACAATACGGCATTTTTCGGCGGGAACTGGTGAGGCAGTATTTGGCAATGTTACAGCGGTTGGAACCGATTGGGAACATGGTTCAGGACGTTGCTAAGGCCTGCCATGATAGCCGGAGAGAGTCCGCCTGAAACCCGGCCGACAACAAGGATATCGGCGCCGGCCTTTAACGCTTCTTTCACGTTCGGAACCTTGATGCCGCCAGCCGTTGCGATCAGGATCTTACCGCCGCACACTCTTCAGATATGAAACAGATGACCAGGGAAAACGATCAAGCCGGAATCAGAACTCCAACGTCAATGAAGGACTAAGGAGAAATGAAAATTTAGTTATCCCTGCTCCGGATAACCAGGACAGCCCCCAGCAGTCCGACGATCATGGCGGCCGGAACGGCAGCAACCGGGAACTCGGGGACAGCCGTGCCTTCATCTTCATAGGTGATGTCATCGACAGCGAAGAAGTTGTAATTGTCGCAGACAAGGTTCACCTTGTCGACTTTCCCTGAAAAACCTGCATTCAGGAACGTGGGATTGTAGGTCATTGTATGCGATGCCGAGGTTCCGACAAGGACATTGTTATTGTACCCTTCAAAGTAACAGCTCGTGGCAGCCTCTCCGTTCCCCGAGAACCAGGCACCTTTGAATTCAACGGGGTGGCTGAATGAGAACCATCCGCCATAGTTGTGTGTCGCGATGCGCTCAAGACCGGAGTGCGGTACATACGCGGGAGACTGGTCGCCATCCCAGTAGAACCATTGCGGATCCCAGCTCATGCCTGCATAGGAGATATCCGACAGGGTGCTTGAGCCCGAAAGGTCGTCAAAGGTTATGACTGTCTCAGCGCTTACTGCAGATACCAATGCAAAAAGGGCAAGAAGCCCTGCAATTAAAACGATTTTTCCCATTCTCATACTTCGATCACCATTTTTTAAATAATATTAAAATTTTTAAACTAATTTTCGTAAGCCTGAAAGGCAGATAAATAGTTGCCATGCAGCGGCGCATTGCAACATAAATTACTTAAGTATCGCAATAATGGGACTAGTAACAGGGATAATTTCGAAAACTATATGAAATTTGAGAATATTGACTGAATGAAAAATTGAGAGATATATATTAAAAGTCTGTCATAACCCGGAACTGGTCGATCTCTTCCTTCTCCAGTTCCTCGATGAACTGCTCTGCCGCGTGAGCGATATCCTTGCTCGCGGTGATCGCCCGGCCGACAACGAGGATGTCGGCGCCGGCCTTTAACGCTTCCTTCACGTTTGGCACCTTGATACCGCCGGCAGTCGCGACCAGCAGCTTGCCGCCACACATCTTCTTCATCGCCGGGATGTCGCCCCATACATGGGCCGAGTCGTCAAGATCGATGGCACGGTGGAGCTCGACGATGTCGGGCTTGACTTTCAGCTTTTCGAGCAGCTTGACCGGGTTCTGCACGTTCAGCATGTCGATGATCGAGTAGATCCCGACCTTGCGGGCTTCCCCAATCGCCTTCTCGATGGTCGAGATCGGCGCAAGGCCGGAGACGACGACCGCGTCCGCCGAAGCGTCGGCCGCCATCCGGGCCTCGAGGTTGCCGGTGTCCAGGATCTTCATGTCCGCGATGATGAACGCGTTGGGCCGGAGCTTCCGGAGCTCGTTGATGACGCCAAGGCCGAACTTCTTGACAAGCGGGGTCCCCGCCTCGATCAGCACGTGGTCGTTCTGCGGCACCTGGGAGAGCACCGCTGCAACCTTGTTCATCTCGACAAGGTCAACCGCAACCTGCAGGTAGGGCGGATCCCAGAGGCGCTGCACCTTGAACCCCATGATGACGTGGGGCGCACGGTCCTTCTCGAAGGTCAGCGTCTTTACGTCCGGGAACTTCTCGAACGCCCGGTTGATCGCAAGCTTGGTCGAGCCGTAGTTGTACCGGTAGATCCGGTTGTAGTCCTTCGCGTCCGGGTGGAGGAACGCCGAGCAGAGGATGACGATATTCTCGACATCGACCTTCGCCCGTTCAAAGACGCCTTCCTCGACGCAGTCCGCAACCGCCTTTGCAACCGCAGCCTGCACCGGGCCGAACATCTCGTTGACCTGCGTGATATTCTTGAGCGTGACCTTCGGGATGACCAGCGTTGCGGGCTTCGTCAGAAGGTTCGGGCGCACCACCGCGAGGAGCGGCGTGTGGCCCATGGATAACTGCGAGAGGGCATTGACAAACGCCGCACCGACCGGGCCTTCCTTGTCCCCGATAACAAGATCGATGTGCGCAAGTTCTGCGCCGTCGCCTATGAGGGCTTCACCAATAAGATACATGGAAATTCTCGTTCTCCCTGTATTTCTAGGACAGAAGATATGATAAAGATATGAGAAATCCGGCCGGATCAGGCAAGGAGCCGGCCGGAGAGGACGGGCGTTGCGTCGCCAAGAAGGATCACCCGGTCGCCTTTCAGGACGACCCGCACGCTCCCGCCCCGCGACGAACACTGGAACCCGGCGAGGGTCGTCTTGTGCAGGCGCTCCCCCCAGAACGGCCCGAGGCTGCAATGGGCGGAACCGGTCACGGGGTCTTCGGGAACCCCGACCGACGGCGCAAAGAACCGGGAGACAAAATCGTACTCCGGCATGTCGGCTGCCGCAGTTACGATGATTCCCCGGGCCGGGATTGCGGTAAGGGCGGTCATGTCAGGATCGAGATCGCAGACGTCCGCGGCGGTCGGGAGCTCGATGAAGAGATCGAACCGGGTCCTGCCCGCAAAGGTCACGGGCGCGCCAAGGACCGTCGAGATCCCTTCCGGCGGGTCGCACGGTTCGACCGGCACCTTCGGGAAATCGAGCGCGATCGCGGACTGCTCCTGCCGGGCGGTCAGCGGCCCGGACCGGGTCTGGAACGTGATGACGGATCCTGCCGGTTCGCGGCCGGTGCTCCAGAGCACAAAAGCGGCGGCAAGGGTCGCATGCCCGCAGAGATCGACCTCCGACTGCGGCGTGAACCACCGGAGGTTCCAGCCGTCATTTTCGCGCCGGACAAACGCGGTCTCCGAGTGCCGCATCTCCGTTGCAACCTGCTGCATCCAGTCAGGATCCTGTTCGTCCGTCACGATACAGACCGCGGCAGGGTTTCCCCGGAACGCCTTGTGCGTAAACGCGTCAATGACGTGGATCTCAGCATTCATCGCCATTCACACGAAAAAAGATACGGCGCAACAATAAGAAGATTGCGGACAGGAAAGGAAGAATATTCCGTGGAAAACGTGGGGTCGGTGAGATTTGAACTCACGATCGACGGGTCTCTCCGACATGCATCAGTGCTCCAACGGGTCATCATCTTGATTCAATCAGTAGACCCATTGCTCATCATCTGCACGATGAGATCGATGCAAAGACCGCTGGAGCCCGTCGCCATACCGGTCTAGGCCACGACCCCCCACACAGTCGTCACAGGAGAATCCTGCTGACTCAATATCATCGCAGTGCGGAAACATAAGGGTTGTGATTTTTTTAAACGCTGCCCGGACTGCAAGGCCGGGAAAAAGGGAGAATCTGCGTTCCAGCCCGGATCCATACGTGCCCGTGAGGGAATTCTTACGATATAAAAACAGCATCCATATATCCCCTTCCCTTCCAATTGTTGAGTAATGGCAGAGGGCAGTTACACGTGCGGGCAGTCCGATGTCCCGCTGCTCGGGATGACAATCGGCGAGATGGTTGACGCAATCGCGGCAAAGTACCCGGATACCGAGGCGCTCGTTTCGGTGCACCAGAACATCCGGTGGACGTACCGCGAGTTTAAGGAACAGGTCGACCGGGTGGCAAAGGGGCTGATGGCGCTCGGCGTGGAGAAAGGCGACAGGGTGGGAATCTGGGCGATGAACCATGCCGAGTGGGTCCTCCTCCAGTTCGCCATCCCCAAGACCGGGGGGGTCATGGTCAACATCAACCCGTCCTACCGCACGTACGAGCTCGAATACGCCCTCAAGCAGTCGGAAGTCTCGACACTCATCCTGCAGGGCCGGTTCAAGACCTCCGATTATGTCGGCATGTTCTACGAGACCTGTCCTGAAGCCTACGAGCAGAAACCGGGCCGGATCTCCTCGGAAAAATTCCCTTTCCTGAAAAACGTCGTCTTCATGGGCGACATCCCCTACAACGGGATGTTCACGTGGAACGAGATGATGGAGAAGGCAGAGGATATAACACCCGACGAACTCATCGACCGCGGCGAATCGCTCTCGTTTGACGATGCCATCAACATCCAGTACACGAGCGGGACGACCGGGTTCCCGAAGGGCGTCGTGCTCACGCACCATTCCGTGCTGAACAACGGGTTCATCATCGGCTCCGGCATGGGATTTTCCGAGAAGGACCGGCTCTGTATCCCCGTCCCGTTCTACCACTGCTTCGGCATGGTGCTATCTAACCTTGCCTGCGTCACCCACGGCACCACCATGGTCCTCCCCTGCCCGACCTTCGATGCCGAGGAGGTGTTAAAAACCGTTGAGAAAGAGCGCTGCACCGCGCTCCACGGCGTGCCTACCATGTTCATCGCGGAACTGACGCACCCGAACTTCTCAAAGTACAACTACTCCACGCTCCGGACCGGCATCATGGCCGGGTCCCCCTGCCCGATCGAGGTCATGAAGCAGGTGAACGCGAAGATGAACATGCGCGACATCGTGATCGTGTACGGGCAGACGGAGACGAGCCCCGGGGTCACGATGACGACGACAAAGGACCCGCTCGAACGCCGGGTCACCACGATCGGGCGCGCCTTCCCGCACACCGAGCTCAAGATCATCGACCCCAAGACCGGGAAGATCGTGCCGGCCGGCGAGGTGGGCGAGATCTGCGCACGGGGCTACTGCGTCATGAAATGCTAC
>CAZNLI010000005.1:0-64618 GCA_964574125.1 uncultured Methanoregula sp. | reverse complement strand
CATCAACACGGTTGTATCTTATCACTGAGTCACTTTCGGCGTAAAGTTCGCAGTCAGGGTGGTCATCTTCAGCTCATCGATAGTGACATCATAGAATGATTTCGTCATATTCTCACCGGTGACTCTCACCAGGTGGGTTCCGGTTGGAAGCGATTTGAACAGGGCAGGGGTGATTTCCCCGGTAGCCATCCCGTCGATTGATATCTTGCCTCCCTGCGGGACGCTGTCGACATAGAGGAAGCCGGAGGGGTATTCCTCAAGGTCGAAGTCAACATTTGTTATAGCGACAAGAGGTGTGCGCAGGGCCAGGTTGACAAGCCGCTGCCCGGGGATGTAGCCTGCTTTTACAACAGAGATCCTGTGGATCCCATCCGAAACATTCGTGAATGAATATGGGGTCAGATACCCGGTCCTGAACCCGTCAATGAAAATCTCAGCGCCCACCGGGTCAGAGGTCACTGATAGATTCATGGGCTGGAATTCACGGGGTTCAACGAGGATATAGCGGTCTTCCTTCGTGACAACAACAGGGATCGGTATCGGGTACGAGACATAGGATTCATTCTCATAGATTGTCACAAATGAGTCGAACATTGATGTACTGATCTTTGTTGGGATTGTATTGTTATTTATATACCCGTTCATCGTGAACGATCTCCCCCGGAGATGATGGGAATCCAGGATAATATCGGTCCGCGTATAGTAATCGATCCCGTCAATGTCAACCGGCGTGATCATCTCCGGCAACACATTGACGGTCTGATCCGGATACATAAACCATTCTCCCGCTGCAACCCCTGCGTGCTTTCCCAGGGAGACAGTATAACTGCCGGGTTTCAGGCCGATGATCATGAACGGGGTGGATTTCCCCGTGCTGACGCCATTGATCAGGATTGGTTCGCCGCTCGGTCTTGAATTGACATACACCCCCCCGTACAGGATTCCATCAGGATCCTCTGGTAATTCACCCAGACGTCCTTTCTGGGCATGGGTCGGCGAGTACAAGGATGTCCTGAGCGACGTGGAATTGACAGCAGTAAATGTCATCTCTGCCGGGATGTACCCCTCAAGTTCGAATCTCGCTGTATGCGAAGACCCTGTATCAACGGTGATTGTTGCCGGGGTTACCTTTCCGAGGTAGGTCCCGTCAAGATAAATTTGCGCTCCTTCAGGGTCGGTATCAAGGGCGATCCTGCAGAGCTGGCTTGCATTTGCAAGGGGACTCGTTCCATTGCCAGTGGAGTTCACGTTTGTTGTATCAAAGGGTATCGCCGGCATTTCGCCGTGCATGGTGGCATTCAGGTCAGTCGCAGAGCCTCCCGTACCCCCATACTGCACGATAAGGAATGCATTACGGTTCACCAGGTAATCTGCATTCTGGGTATAGACCGAACTCTCGACATTCGCACGGTTGGCGGTTTCATTGAGAAACGCCCCGACAGGGATCCTTGTTATAAGAGAAGCATTCCTGTTGTCAAGGACGTTTTTCCATGTCCCTTCATTGAATGTCACGGTATGCTCGGTGGAATTATCCTTGTCAAGGCCGGTCGAGACGAGGTACAGGTTCGCATCTGTTGCAGTGCTCATGTTAATCGATGCCGGGAATGAGAACCCGGAAATGCAGTCTGACGGAAACAGTCCTTTTTCCGGAAGGCTCCTGACGACATCGCAGCCTTCGACAATCTGGTAACTGGTGGCAGGCGGCGTCTCGTTGTCAGAAGCGGTCACGAGCAGGAGCCCTTCGATGGTAAACACGGAATGTTCATAATCGTCGTTCCTGACGTACACGTGATAGGTCCCGTTTCCAGTAATCCAGTCATTCATATCGTATGCATAGGTCGCTGCGACAAGATGGTTATCATCACCGTCGTCATCGAAATACACCTGGTCGGGATCTAAGGTTGTTCCGTCCGGTTTGTCCAGGAGGATCGAGGGTGACGGGATGACTCCATGAGAGGACTGGAGGGCCTGGCTGCCGGACAGGTAGAGGTACATCCGCGCAAATGTGACGTTGGATCCTTCTGGAAGATCCACGGAAAGGTTATACCCCCGGATCCGGCTGCCGGCAACGATGGGTTTGCTCTCCGGATCGGAAAAAAACCGGAGGGATCCGTTCACGGTCCCGGTTTTGAACGTGCTCAATGATTTTCCCAGATATCCGTACAGGCCCGGGTTGTCCGGGAGTTGTGTCCCCGGCATGAATCTCTCACGCTGGATTTTCGCGGAGCTGCCCCCCGATCCTGACGATGATGAGGAGGAGAGAGGCACGCCAATTACAGTATACCCGCTCTGCCCGGATTGCTTGGCACCTCCATTTGCTACAAAACCTGTCGTCGGATTTGTCCACGAAATTCCCTGGCACTGATTTGCATACAGGACCCAGCCGTAACCGTTGAATGCTGCCAGTGTGTCCATATTTGTGAAACTGAATTCGACCTTTGCAGCACCTTTGTCAATGAGACCGGAAAGTGTCGTTCCGTCCGGTAACGTTTTGCCCTCTTCAAGATTGCCGACCTTCAGATCCACAAACATCAGGTGGGCATTCGTGGCCGTGTTCGATATCTCCTGGCCATTATAGAGGGGCAGGGTACCGGTTATCGCAGTATATGCAGAGCCCGGACCGGGCTTCCATGTCTGGGGTCCGTAGATGAAATCTTCTTTGGTAAACGTCGCATCAACGGCCCCTTGTACATACTTGTAATTTGTCAGGGATGTCGGATTTCCACAGACAGATGCATCCGGGACAAGTGTCCAGTCCGTATATCCGCTCGATTTGATGTGGACTTTAAAGCTATCAGGGATGGGATCCTGCACGGAAATAAGCAGGATGATATCCTCGTCATGTCCTCGTCCTCCGGTATTTGTGATATATATCGTCCCGGACTGTTCATTACTTTCAGTAACCTGCCCATAAGTATCACTTGCATCGGTCGTGATGTGAAGCTCGTTCAAACCACCACCGTCAGCCTTGATATAATACGTGTTGGAAGGTCCACCGTATTTCGCGCCGTCAAGATCGAACTTCACGCCGTCATCATTCGCTACATTGATAAAAATGTGGCGGGGATGCGGTAATGGTTCTGCCGATGCTATAGGAATGCTGACAAGAATGATGACGGAAAGGAAAATCAATGTAATGAAATACCGTTTCGCCTCTGAACAAATCCTGTCCTTCATAATATCTTTCCTCTTATTTTAATTACAACTGCTATTCCGGCTGCTGCCAAGGGCAGGACAGACGGTATCGCTGCCTGGGTCGGGTCGGGGTTTACATTTCCAGTACCTGATACCTCACCGGTCACCACATACCCGGAAAATCCGCTGCTACGGCCGGTCCCCTGCAGCCGATTCGTCCACGCGATCATAGTTGCGCCGTTGTTCGAAAGGTTACAGAACGAATACGCGTTGAATACGACCGCACTGCCGGGATTCTCGATGGTATAATCGATCCTGACCGCCCCCCGGTCGCGGAATTCAGTGAAATTCGTCCCAAGCACACCGACGTTGAGATCGACAAACATCAGCCGGAAGGCGTTGGCAGTGTCATTCATGTCCTGCCCGTCATGGAGCGGATAGCCCGGACCGCCGCAGGGCTTCCAGTTCTGGGGCCCATAGGTGAGATCGGTGGCAGAGAATGTCTCATCGACTGCATGCTCCACGTACTGCACGGTATCTTTCTCCGGGGCACGGTTGGAGATTGTATTCGGCGTCCAGTCATGTCCGGAGGAAGTGATATGGACCCGGAAATTTTCCGGAACAGTCCCGTTCACCGCGATCATCAGGATCACGTCATCCTCGTAGGATTTCCCTCCGGTATCCGTGACATAGAACGTTCCGGACAGGTTCCGGGTCACGGTTGCTTGCCCATAGGGCTCGGCAGGACTTGTCGAGATATGGAGGGCGTTCTGCCCCCGGGTCTCGCCTTCAAAATTTATGTAATAGGTCCCGTTTCCAAAGCTGTTGTATTTCGGGGCTTCATCGTTTGCAACCGTAATGAAGATGTGGTTGTAGTCCGGCAGTGCGGCAGCCGTCACAGGATTTGCTGACGAAAAAAATAAAAACAGTACCAGTACCGCTGCAACTCGCAGGCCCGTTGTCCCGGCTTCACATCCCGATAACAGCCACGACATTCTCATCGGATTCTCCGCAGGATAAGGAGCATCCCCACTGCCGCGAAGCAGACAAGAACTCCCGAGGGAGCTTTCTGGGTCGTCGTTGTTACTGGAGAAGAAGCACCGGCCACCGTCGATCCAGAAACGTTGATGGGCTTCTTCTGGTTCTCATGCGGCACTGCTCCCCCGGACTGAACCGCGAAATCAGATTTATGGGATGCGTACGGGGTCCCGATCACGGTATATCCGCTGCTTCCCTCGCCGACCAGCTGGTTCGTCCAGCTGATCCCTTTCCCCTGGTTGGACTGGTTGCACCAGCCGTACACGTTGAATGTCGCATAGGTGTCGAGGCCTTCGATGGAATACTCGACCTTCACCATCCCGTTGTCGGTGAGGTCCGAGAGCATGCTGTTCGGCCCTAGAGCTCCGACTTTCAGATCGACAAAGATGATTTTCGCCCTGGTGTTGGGATCGCTCGTATCCTGCCCGTAGAAGATCGGGAAGTTCATCGGGGCGTTCTCACCGGCGGGCTTCCATGCCTGGGGACCGTAGATGAACTGATCTTTCGTGAAGGTCTCGTCAATTGCTCCTGCAACATAGGTAATATTTTCCAGCGTCGGAGGTTCATTCAGTTCAGCTGTCGGGGTCCACTGGTACCCGCTGGACCGCACATGTATCTTGAAATTATCAGGGATCTCGCCGTTGACACCGACCATGAGGATGCCATCGTCGAAAAATCCCCGCCCGCCGGTGTCGGATATGTACCACGTACCGGACTGCTCTTCCGATGTTGTGACCTGTCCGTAGGGCTCGCTTGTCGTTGTAGTGACATGGAGTGCATTCAGCCCCCCGCCGTCGAATTTTAAATAATAGCCGGCGGGATTATTGGCCATCCTGATATCGATATGCTTCGCTGCGGGAAGAACGCCCTCGGACGCATCCAGCGCCGCACAAAAGGTTATGCAGAGAATTACAAATAGAAAAAACACACAAACGGATTTCCTCACGGTAATTAAACTTTTCAAATTCCATTTTCCCATATGTGTATCACCCCTTGTTAAGTGTTAGTGTTTTACAGTAAACAAAATTCAAATTATACCTCGTTACAATTACATATAATTTTTATCATTTTGTTCGAAGTAAATTTAATAAGTTTAACAATCGTTTAGACACGATTACCACCTCGATAAATATAGCGACGAGATTAAACCGGTGCCTAATAATTACAACATCGGTTGTCGATACCGGAAAGGAAACGATATTGCTAAATCATTCAAACAATACGGTTAGATAAAGACCGGATGGTTGACCGGAGAATGGATCCGGAAATCCTTCAGTGAGCACAACGGTGATCCCATGGACGAGGAGATCAGCAGATTGACGGTACAGGCAAAGATCTATGCAGAGGTTCTCGATAGCGTGCGGACCGAGATGAAAACGGTTATCGTCGGCCAGCAGGACGTGATCGACCGGCTGCTCATCGCCCTCTGTGCCAACGGCCACGTCCTCCTCGAAGGAGTGCCGGGTATTGCGAAAACCCTCACCATCCGCACGCTTGCGCAATGCATAGACTGCAGTTTTGTCCGGATCCAGTTCACGCCCGACATTCTCCCCGCAGATATCATGGGGACACGGATCTACAACCAGAAAGACGGGACGTTCTCCACTGTGAAAGGGCCGGTCTTTGCCCATTTTGTCCTTGCCGACGAGATCAACCGGGCGCCACCAAAGGTCCAGTCCGCGCTCCTCGAAGCGATGCAGGAGCGGCAGGTCACCATCCAGGGAGAGACGCATACTATCGACCGTCCCTTCTTCGTTCTCGCGACCGAGAACCCGATCGAATCCGAGGGTACCTACCCGCTCCCCGAAGCCCAGGTCGACCGGTTCATGTTCAAGGTGCTGATGACCTATCCGAAGAAGGACGATGAGATTGCGATCCTCGACCGGTTCACGGAAGGCGTGAACGTTGTCCCAGGGTGCGTGATCACGAAGGACCGGATCCTCGGGATCCAGTCGTTCGTCCAGAAAATTTACGCAGATCCGGCGATCAAGCGGTACGCTGGGGAACTTGTGGATGCAACCCGGCATCCCGGGGACTATGGCCTTACTGAAGCGCGGTATATCGCCCTCGGGGCATCGCCACGGGCTACCATCTTCCTTGTTCTCGCAGGAAAGGCCCGTGCCCTGCTTGAAGGCCGGGGGTACGTGATCCCCGAAGACATCAAGGCGATTGCCCATGACGTCCTGCGGCACCGGATCCTCCTGACGTATGAAGGCGAGGCAGACGGCATCACAACGGACGCCCTCATCGACCGCATCATCGGTACGGTGAAAGTCCCATGAGCGGATACCGGGCATCAGGTCCGGGGAGCCGGTCTCACGGTGTTCACCGGAGAGCCTCCGCGGGAGATCCCTGATGGACGATCACAGGGAACTCATCCGCACACTCGCATCAATCGACCTTGCAACCAGGATTGCCGTCGAAGGAGACCAGGCGGGACATCACCGGTCTCTCTTCCGGGGCCAGGGGATCGAGTTCGCCGAGATCCGGGAGTATGTACCGGGCGACGATGTCCGGGCGATCGACTGGAAGGTCTCCGCCCGGTACAACCGCCCGTTCGTGAAGGAGTATGATGAAGAGCGGGACCAGACATTCTATCTTGTCCTCGATATCTCCGGTTCCGGGGAATTCGGGTCGGACGTCTCCAAACAGAGGAAGATCACCGAGGTGGCGGCGGGTCTCGCATTCGCCGCGGTCCGGAACAACGACCGGGTCGGGCTCCTCCTCATCTCGGACCGGGTGGAGAAGTTCATCCCGGCAAAGAGTGGCAGGAAGCACCTTATTTCGCTCCTGAATGCGATCATCAGCCATACCCCCGGATCCCGGAAGACTGACATTTCTGCGGCGGCAGTCTTTCTCTTCCGGATCCTTCCGCGCCGCTGCTCGATCATTATGCTCTCGGATTTCATCTCCCCGCCATTCATCCGGTCCCTTGCGATCCTGAAGCGCCGTCACGAGGTCATCGCGATCCGGATCACCGATCCCTGTGAATGTGAACTTCCCAATGCAGGTTCCATCGAGATCGAAGATCCCGAAACCGGGGAACAGCTCCTGATTGACACATCTGACAAAGAATTCCGGGAACGGTACCGTACGCTCGTGAACGAAACCGATCTCCGGTTGAAAACGGAATTTTCAAAGAACCGTATCGGGAATATCAGGCTTTCCACCAGCGAACCGTATGGTCCCATCCTGAACCGGTTCTTTGCTGGTCTCCGCGGGGGGAGGAACAGTGGCAGGATTTTCTGAACCCACATGGCTGCTGGGTCTCCTTATCGTTCCTGTCCTTGCCGGGCTGTATATCTGGGTGACCGGGAGGAAAAAACGGGAGGCGATTGCATTCTCCAGCCTCGCGTTTGCAAAATCAGTGCTGGGTGACAAAAAGAAATCAAGGCGGACCCATCTCGCCTTCGGGATTGCCCTTGCCATAATTTCACTCCTTATCATCGGTCTTGCCGACCCCCATATCCCGCTCGAACAGACAAAAGAAGGGGTCAACGTTGTGCTCGTTCTCGATGACTCCGGCAGCATGCAGGCGACCGATTATTCCCCCACGCGTCTCGAATCTGCCAAGAGTGCGGCTGACCTGCTGATCCGCGACCTCAACGCCGAAGATTACGTCGGCATTGTCGTCTTTGAATCCGGTGCGACAACGGCAGCGTACTTAAGCCCAGACAAGGACCGGGTCCGGGAAAAACTTTCATCAATCTCGGCACGGTCCGGCCAGACCGCCATCGGCGACGGGCTTGCGCTTGCCATTGACATGGCAGAGTCGATCCCCAATAAGAAGAGCGTCATCCTCCTCCTCTCGGACGGCGTCAACAATGCCGGCGTTGTGACCCCGGAAGAAGCAATAATGTTTGCCCGGGTGGCAAAAATTCAGGTCTTCACGATCGGTCTTGGCTCTTTACAGCCGGTGATCACCGGGTATGACTGGCTCGGGAATCCCCAGTACGCAGAACTGGATGAGGCAACGTTACAGGCAATAGCGGAAAAGACCGGGGGAAAATACTTCAAATCAGTCGATGACAGGACACTTACCGAGATCTATGCCAACCTGAACCAGGAGATCGTGCGCGAGAAGGAAGAGACCAGTATCAAGGACTTCTTCATCCTTGGCGCTCTTGCCCTCCTCTGCCTCGAGATCTATCTCCGGTATGGCAGGGGGCGCATCCTGCAATGACTATCAGCATACTGGTAATTCCCCTTCCTGTCATCCCGGTGTGGCCAGAATGAACCGGATCTGATATGAGCAGAATTGCTGACATAAATTCAGGCCGTTACCGCGTGCATCGCAGGAGAACATTCTTGAAGGCCGGCGTAAAACGTCAGGGTACGGAAAACAGATGATTCTGACACGGGAACAGGAAAGGGTCTTAGAGGCAATATATAACCTCGCAGGGGGAGCCCCCACCGTTCAGGTGCCCATCAATTCAATCCACGGTGCTTTCTTCGCCATGGATGTCAGTGACCTTGTCCGGCACCTGCTATTACTGCTCGACAGCGGCTTTATCAAAAATGCCGTGCCAAGCCGGGAAAAATTAGGGAACTACTATTTTCTGACCCCGGAAGGTATTTTGTATTACCGCCGGATTTCAGACCAGAAATCCTGATCTACGGATTTATTCTGGAGGGGCCCCGCTCATCAGTCATCGTCATCGTGATGATGCCGGCGCCCGCGTCCTCCTCCGCTCCCGTCATGACGGTGACTGTGGCCGCCTCCTGAACCTTTCCCACGGTCCTCATCACCCATATTCCGGGTTATTCTCACACCCTCGTTGGTGAGGACATCGATCCCGCCGATGACGACAGTCTTTTGGGACCCTTCCTCATCCTTGATCGAGACCGCGTCGCCTGGCCGGATGGTGACGTCCTTGAGTTTCTCCCGTTTGCCATGCATCTGGATCTCCTCGATCCGGACATGCATACCGGTCGATTTTTTCAGGGCCAGCTGGATGACCCCTGAATGTACCATCTGGCGCATACAGTTTGCCGGCAGGAACCGCTGGCGGAACCCGAGCATGGGCTCATGCTTTACCGCCATAACCATCCCTTCCATCGCGATCTCGCGGTAGGCATGGACATCATGGAGTTTCGTACTCTTCCGGGCAACGAACGGACCGACGGCATAACAGGTGATGATCCCGGTGACCGGGTCCACTTTCAGGACCCGAAGGATATGGTGGATGGGGCAGCTCGGCTCGACCGGGCGCCCCATGATAATATCTCCCGGCCCGATCCCCCATTTCTCGATGAGCTCGCTCCGGAAGAGCTGGATGTGCTTACGGGCTGACGGTTCGCCGGGGAACGGCTCCAGGACAAAATCGTAATCGAACCCGGAGATATCCTTCCCGGTCCATGCAGAGGGCGCCGGCAGGGTCTCGTCGCCCGCACCGGGGTTCCGGTAGTTCGGGCAGTCAGCAAGATCTTTTTTCCCGGAACGTGCAAACCCGATGAATTCCCGGCAGGTTTTGCTGCCGCACGCCCCGCAGTCTTTGCCGGGGGGCTCCCACACCATAAGGCTCTCAGTCCCCCCGGTACAGGTCGTCAGCCCCTTCCAGGTTCTGCACAACGCCGAAATGGTGCTGCCAGCCGATCTCCTTCTTGCCGACACAGATCGTGCAGACTCCAAGCGGAGGGGTCCCCCGGAGGACGATCGTATCCGGGTCATTAATCTCCGGGGCAGCATGGATTGCCTTCATCAGGTACCGGAGGCCTGTGCCCTGGATGGCGTTCGTTTCGATGATGTCAACGGAGGGCGCCACCACCCGGACCTTCTCCCGGAAGACCTCCTTTTCTGCCTGGGATATGAGATCAGTCTTGGTTACGACCGCGATATCTGCAAGCGCGATCATCGGCGCCATCTTGAGGGGGCTGTTCACGCCCCCGACCGCCGACAACGTCACGATGCCAAGGGCTTGGGTCGTGTATGGGGTGCAGCGGAGACAGAGCCCGGCACTCTCGACGATGAGCATGCCGGCCCCAAGGTCCTCAGCCCAGGTGATGGCGTCGCGGAGCACCATTATCCCGGTGTGGTCAGGGCACATGTCACCCGAGTACACTTTCCGGGCAGGGATCGAAAATTCCCGTGAGAGTTCCTCGTCCTCAAACGCCCGAACGACATCGATCTTCAGGAATGCAATCTTCAGCTCGCCATGGAACTGCCGGATCACCTGTCGGACGACCGCCGTCTTGCCGGCGCTCGGGGGGCCGGCAAAGATGAGGAGTTTCATCAGCATCCCCCCCGCCTGAGAAGGAGGTCGCCCGCACGGAGCCGCTCCCGCATCGATGAGAGGACCGCGTCCATTGCCGAGATCTCGGCAAGGGTCTCGTCTTCCCGTCCCTCCGGTTCTATGATTTTTTCCACCGCCCCGTTCTTCATCACAATCCGCCGGTCGGTAAGCAGGGCGAGGATGGGGTCGTGGGTGACGAAGATGACCGCCTTTCCCTTGCTTTTTAAAGACTGTATCACCTTTTCCTTGAAGATCCCCCCGCTCTCCACTTCGTCGAGGAGGATGATGGGGGCGGCGCTGACCGCGATGGCATCGGCGATCAGGAGTGCTCGGGTCTGGCCCCCGGAGAGCGCAGTCATCCGCATGCTCTCGGCAATTTTTTCACCGGTAAACTCGTTTGCGAGAGCAATCGTGCTCTCTGTGCGGGACTCATCCGCAATCTTCCGGGCTTTCACGTGCATCTCAAGAAATTCCCGGACCATGAGGTCGGCGAGGCACTTGGTATTCTGGGTAATCAGTGCAATCGGTTTTCTTGCCGGGTCGCGGACAATATCGTCCGGGGGAACTTCTCCGTCAACAAGGATTGTCCGCCCGGTGACCGTGTCTTCCCATGCAAAGACTTCGATGTCATTGATAAACGCGGTCTTTCCGGAACCGGTCGGGCCGACAATCGAGATCATATCCCCGCCCTGGATCGTTATCTTCTCAAACGTTTCCCTGCTGCCGTCACGGGCTTTCCCCGGAAGAACGGTTATTGTCGCAATTGCACGTGGCTCCATGGATGTATCCGTTTTTTTGAATGTGTCTCACACGAAACAGATAAGGTAATTATTTTTATTGTCGGAACAAGTAAATTATCCCAGCGATCCGGTTTTTTTGTTTCCGGAAAAATGCGGATCTGTAATCCGTTGAAAATGTATCAGGAACCGGAAATCGGGGGGACAAATGGGAGCACCGGTTATCCGGGAACGGCAGACAATGGCAGCATCTGACATGGAGTACAGAAGTCCGGTCCATTTCCCGTTGAATTCCTGGTGCGCAATCCTGTTCCTGGTCGTACTTTCTATCGTAGTCACACCGGTTGCCTGCGCAGAAGTCCTTTTGTCCACGCCGCAGAGCGATTATTATTCAATTACCGGCGAAGAGGTGATGATTCCCCTTTCTATTTCAAGCTCCTATGGTCATGATATCACCGGTACTCTTCAGCTCTCAATGGTTCCTGTAAACCCAACAGCATCTGCCGGCGGATCTTCCGGTGCAAGTCTGCAGAGCCGGACTTTTTCAGCATTCACAGAAGAACGAACGGTCCGGATTTCTGCCGGGAGTTCGGATAATCCGGCAGATTATGCTTTGACAATCACCTTCAGGTACAATGTCGATGGCGGAGGCAGGGTGGCAACGCTGGGTGACATCGATGTCCATTTCGTCACCAGCCTTGAGAATGTCCCGGCGAACAACGAGAGCATTCGCAGCACAGATTCGAATGATACCACGGCACTGGTCACGTCATCAGGGGCCCCTCCGGAAGAAAATCCTGGCGACAGAGATCCCGGGTCGGCAATCCGGAACAGCCAGCTCCCGCAGGACACTTCGGTCCTGAGAGAACAGATGACGGATAAAGGCAACCGGTCCGATGCCCTGAAGGAAGAGCTGCTGGCATATATCCTTACAGATCCTCTTGTTGCATCGCTCAGTGGCCCATTATCGGGAGATGGATTCGCGATCACAGAAACTGAAGTTGATCCGTTGACGAACCGGTCCGGAAGTTTTGAAATAACGTATGTATCCGGGGCAAAAAATGCGATGATCCGGGGATCTGTTGCAGATGCCCGCGTCCTTTTTGCCGAGGAGTCGGCCCGGGTCCCAATCCCGCTTCCTGGCGCGCTGGAATCAAATAATACATTCAGGGACTACGTATCCACGATATCCGGAAGAGGATTTGTCCATAACCAGACAAGGATCAATGTCACCGCTTCATCGGAAACCGTGGACCTCGGTTATGCAGGGGCAGGCAGCCGGATCCTCCACCTGAAAGCGACGGTTGTCAACGGGACCGTTGTTGCAATTGAGGGAAACAATCCTGATGATCCGCTATACTATGTCATACCGGCGATCGGCATCCTCCTCGTCATCCTCATCTCCGCAGGAATCTGGTACCTTGCCTGGCTGCGGCAGAAAACTTTTCCACCTGGCACCCTGACCGCGGATCGCCCAGAGACTCCGGAGACCTATCGCCAGATCGCTCTTGCAATAGTAACCGGGGCCGAATCCGATGCTGCCGGTGGCAGGTGGCCGGAAGCGTACCGGAAGATTGGCCGGGCTCTCCGGGTCTTTCTCTCGCACGAGATCGGTTCCGGAGAGGAACTGACAACCGGTGAACTTGAACGGCTCATCGGTCCCTCCACCGGGGATCCGGAAACGATCCGGGGATTGCTGGAACGTTCTGTATCAGTAGGGTTTGCAAAGGACCGGCCTGATCCGGAAGAATTCCGGGAAATTGTCCGGTCTGTCCGGACGTTGATGGGCCGGGAAACTGACAGGAGTGGGGAGAGAGCTCATGAAGGTGTCGCCGGCAATACCGGCGATCCGCCAGAGTAATCTGGGCCGGACGATTCAATCCGGAGACTTTTCATTTTTCATCATTATTGCTTGTAAGAACATGTGTGGTTTACCTAATCATAAAATCAAAATGAAACAATAATTTATCAGTCATTCCAAAGTAATGCCGGGAGCTGATTCTGACGATCTATATCAGTATTGATGATACGGATACCAAGACCGGTCCGCGGGGCACGGGAAAACTGGCGCGGATGATTGCAGATACCATTGCTGCTGATTACCCGGTGTACGGGGTCACCCGCCACCAGCTGTATGTCCATCCCGACATCCCCTATACCTCGCATAACAGCAATGCCGTCATCCATGTCAATGCTGACGGAGAACGGGTGATGGACAGGATCTTTACGATTGCAGAAGAAGTCATGCTCGGCGACTTTCTCGAAGGAAGCGACCCGGGTCTCGCCGTCGCCTCGGATCGCAACATCACGCCTTCGCTTATCGTCTATGCGCAGGATGCAAAGTGCAACATTATCACCCAGGATCGGGCCCGGTCCCTTGCGAAAAACCTCCATATCCGGCTCAAAGGGCTTGGAGGGACCGAGGACGGGGTGATCGGTGCGATGGCAGGCCTCGGGCTTGCGTTCTCAAAGAATGACGGGAGGTTTCTCCAGAAAGGGGACATCCGGGATATCCTGAGTTCCTGTACCGTCCAGGACCTTTTAAAAGCGGGCGTCGATGAGGTCTCTTCCTTTAACGGGAAGAAGTATACTTCCGGAACGGTTTTTTTCCGTCCGGATAAACCGCCCAGACCCTGCCCCATCTTCGAGAAAACCGTCCTTTTTGTAAGAGAGGAGAACGGACAATTGATTGAAGAGAAACGGGACTGACAAAATGGAGTTCCGGAACCGGGTCCTGGTTGCAGGCATCATCCTCGTATGTTTTCTTATCGGAATGATTGCGCTGGACTTCTTTGCCGCAGCAATCTTCCCCATGAGCGACAAGGCCTCGTCTCAGGAAATCCTTCTCGATGAGATATTCACAAAGGCCGGGTTCCGGTATGGTCCGCAATCATGGCGGCCGGGCTACAACGCGCTCGGGATCTTCCCGGGGACGGAGATCGAAGATACAAAAAAATGGTACCTGATGTTCCTTACCCTCAACGCATCTCCTGTCAGTGGTAATCCCGATGTCAGGAGGGTCGGGGCTGTGAAGGTGACGTATAACTTTTCCGAACTTTCCGGAAGAGCGGTATTCGACGTGTACGGGCTGACGACCGGTACCATGCCCACCCGGACGAACAGGCAGACCGGGTTTGGCACCTGCGGCGTTGTGGTGACCGGCAACGCGACGCAGGGGACGATGATGCCGGCAGCAACCCCGCTGAACCTCCAGCCGGACCGCCATTACACCGTGGCAATTTCGAACAACCAACTCTCGGAGTCCGAGGACCTGAAGGTTGAGACCCGGACCCTCAGGTTCAACCAGCCCGGTGGGCTCGGCGCCCTCCATATCACAACGGATCTTGCCAAGATCAAGGGTATGATCGTGGAAACCGCTGAACCGGATGGATTTTTCTATGTCGCTTCAACCGGCAACGATCCGGGAGGCGAGATCGTCCTGCTCGTTTCCGTAGATCACCCGCAGCCGGATGGATTTACCCTTCGGATCCGGTCCGAATTCGTACGGACGGGGTGATCGGGATGAAGCAACCGTATTTTTCTCTCTACGAGATAGCACTCCTTTCGCTCTGTGCCGCTCTCATCGTCGTCCTGAACACGATGTTGTCCGTCCCGCTGAAGGTGCCCGGCCATACGGGGATCTACTGGGTTGTCCCGGTCATCATTGGCGTCGGTATCGTGAAGAAGCCCGGCGCCGGGACCTTCATTGGGTTTATCTCGGGGATCCTCGCAAGCCTGTTCGGCATGAACACCCTCCATATCCTGAACCTGTTCATCTATCTCGCGCTGGGAGCGACCATCGATCTTACCGGCCTTCTCCTTTTTTACCGGCTGGATAACCTGGCAGCCGGATTCATCGCAGGAGCGGCAGGGAACCTTGCGAAAATGGTTGTCAACTATTCGCTCCAGACATTCCTCGGCATTCCCGCAGTCTTCATCATGATCGGGATCGGCCTCGCATCCGTCTCCCATTTCATCTTCGGGGGGATCGGGGGGATCATTGCCGCTCTGGTCCTGAACCGTCTCCTGAAAGCAGGGGTGATCCCGGGTGCCGGGAAATGATCCATTAATCCGGATTCGCGACCTCTCGTTCCGATACCCGGAGTCATTCTCAGGAAGGAATGCAACTTCGCTCCGGCATATCAGCCTCAGTTTCGGCACGGGCGAGTTCGTCGTGATCACCGGGCCGAGCGGGTCCGGAAAGTCCACCCTCGCGCGGTGCTTCAACGGGCTCATCCCCCACGCGACCGAAGGGACCATGGAAGGGGATGTCATCGTAAGTGGCATGAGTACCCGGGATCACGATGTCGCTGATTTTGCGAGGCTGGTAGGCATGGTCTTTCAGGACCCCGGTTACCAGCTGGTGACAAACGACGTCGAAAGCGAGCTCTCCTTCGGGCTCGAGGTCCAGAACCTTCCCGGAGAGGAGATCCGTTCTCGGATAATAGAGACTGCGGAACTCCTTCACATCGGCCACCTCATTGGCCGCGAGACCAGCGATCTTTCCTGGGGGGAGCGCCAGCGTGTCGCAATCGCTTCAGTTCTCGCAGTAAGGCCCCGGATCCTCGTGCTTGACGAGCCTTTCTCCGGGATCGATTCTGCCGCCGGGCGCAGCCTTGCAGGCCTGCTCGACGGGCTAAGGACCCGGACGGGGACGACGGTAATTGTCTTCGAACACCGCACCACCGGACTGCTCGGGCTCGCCGACCGGCTCATCGTCCTGCAGGACGGATCGGTTCTGTCTGATGGAAAGCCGGAGGGGGTTGTGGCACGACATGCGGGATACGGCCTGGAGCCCGCCGGCACTTCTCCACCTCCGGGAAACGTCAGGGAGCCGGCGGTCGTGCTCCGGGACCTAGTGTACCGGTACCCGGGGAAGTCAGAACCGGTCCTTCCGGGGACCTCGCTGACACTCTGGTACGGCGAAGTTGCGGTCATGACCGGGCCGAATGGGGCGGGGAAGACGACGATCCTGAAGCATTGTAACGGCCTCCTCAGGCCGGACAGCGGATCGGTTCTTCTCGGGAAAACCGGGCTCGGGACGACGACAGTAGCAGCGGCAGCAAAGACAGTCGGGCTCCTGAACCAGCATGCCGACCTCCAGTTATTCGGGGGTACGATAGAAGAGGAACTGGCATTCGGCCCCCGGAACCTCGGCGTGGGCGGGGACCGGATCGGGACGGTCGTCGATAAGACCCGCCTCCTCTGCTCGCTTTCCCACATTGCCCGGTCGGCTCCGCCTCTCGGCCTCTCCGGGGGGGAGAAGCAGCGTGTCGCCCTTGCCGGGATCGTCGCAATGGAGACACCGGTCATCGTCCTTGACGAACCGACATTCGGGATGGACCCCGGCTTGAAACGCTCACTTGCGTCACTCCTCCGGGCCCTTGCCGGGGATGGGAAGGCGGTCATCGTTGCAACCCACGATGAGGAGTTCGGGGAGGCGTGCGGGGACCGGTTCATCCGGATCTCCGGCGGGCGCGTGGAATCGGACGCGAGGAGAAAAACCCGGCCAGCCGCAGGGCACGGTGCCTATACGGAAGGAGAAGATCCCGGGGGGAGCGGATGATGGCAGGGAGCCCCAATCCAAAGAAGACGGGAGGCGAGGAGACGGGAGGGGGAAAGAAACGCCGGCGCCTGGAGCTCCTCCAGTTCAGGCCGGGGTCATCGTTTCTGCACAGGCTCGACCCCCGCACGAAACTTGCAGTCCTGCTTGTTGTGAGCGTTGCAGCCCTCCTCTTCAGTTCCCTTCCCGCGCTGGTACTGGCATTTCTCTTTGTTCTCGCGCTTGCGGGGATCTCCCGGCTGGAGATGCGGCTGCTGCGTGCGATGACGCTGATTATTCCGCTCCTCATCCTCGTCATTGTCCTTGACAGCCTCTTCTCCAAGGTTGCCGGAGGACAGGTCTATTTCTCGGCACAGATCGGGTTCCTTCACCCGGAGGTCACAGCGGCAGGGGTCATCTTTGCTGTCGCGATGGGGTTCCGGCTCCTCGCGATTGCCGGCATCTCGTTCCTGTTCGTCATGACAACATCACCGGACGATTTCGTACGGGGCCTCCGGAACATGCGGGTACCGGCGACGATCACCTTCTCGCTCGGGTTCGCCCTCCGTTCGATGAATGTGCTGGCCACCGACACCCGGCAAATCATCGATGCACAGCGCTCACGGGGCCTCGAACTGGACCGGGGGAACCTCATCAGGAACCGGAACAAACTTGCCGCCCTCTTTGTCCCGGTCACCGTCTCCTTGCTCAAGCGCTCGAAGAACACCGCCGATGCCATGCAGGCACGGGGATTTGTCCTGTCAGCGCCCCGGTCCTGTTACCGGGCATTGAGTCCGGGCCGGGCCGATCTCTGTATGGGGATCGCTCTCGCGGCATTCATCCTGGTCCTGCTCGCGATAGGTACGATAGTTCCTCGTTAGGCAGTCCGGTCGATCTTTTTTACCGCGAATGAGACAGGCACCTGTATCATACCGGACCTCCATACCGGGATTCTACATGTGGGAGATCTTTAAATCCGATCTTGATTGGTATCTCCAGTGGGTTGCAAAGAGCGGGCGGCCCCACCCGGAGAAGCCGGACGTTCGCCCCGATGCCGTCTGATCTGTCTGCATTCAATGACCGATCCTGCGCCGGGGGCGGTATCGGGAACCTGCCGGTAAACAGAACAAGATTTTCCCGGGGAATTATTTGGCGAATGTTCCCATGTTCTTTCATGACAGTCCTCATCTGAAGTCACCGGATTACTGGACGACCGGGCGAACCGGAATTTTTTCCTTTCAATTGTCTTTTCCACACTTCGCACGTTTTTTTTAAGTCAAGATGAACCGGATGTCGCAATCCGGGCTTACGGGCTCTCGTTGTCAACCTTCCGGTATGCCATCGCGAGAACCGCGACCGCACCGATCACCATGACCGGGAACGCAACGGCCGGGAACTCTGGTGCCGGCGTGACGCTGCCTTCCTCCAGCATGATCGTCTTCGTTATTGTATTGCCCCCGTTACTATTGACTGCGACCATGGTTACTGTGTAGGTGCTAGGTGAAGAGAACGTGTGCGACGGGTTCTGGGTAATAATCGGGGAAGGTTTAAGTGCAAGACCCTTTGGCTGATTAAATCCGGTGCCAAAGGTTGTCACCGTTCCGTCCGGAGAGATTTTTATATTCCGAACGTATCGGCAACGTATGCATTGCCAGAAATATCTACTACCATGGAATACGGCGAATTGAATGTAAAGTCATTACCCAGCGTCTTGATTGTCCCCTCCGTAAAGATTTCATATGCTTTTTTGGTCGCTCCATCGGTTGTGTACAAATTGCCCGCAGTATCCATAAAAATACCTCGCGGCTTGGTAATTCCGCTGATGGCGAGTTTTGTCACCGTCCCGTCTTACTGAAGGCACCATTGTCACCCTGCAGGAGAGTGGCCGGGATGAGGTTGATGGCAGGCACGTCCGTATCGAGCCGGTCGCCGACTGGCTGGACCCGGTCCCGGCCAGTCACCGGTAACGGGTTGCGGAACGTCATTTCCAAAAAAGAGTTAGTTTTCCTTTGTTCTCCGGATAAGGAGGACCGTTCCGAGCATTCCGACGATCAGCGCAACCGGCAGTGCCATGGTCGGGAACTCCGGGGCCACGGTGCTCTGGTCGACCGTGACATACGCCTTCATCACTTTAGTGTCGCTCCCCACGGAGTTAGTCACCGTTAGTCGGACATCATAGATCCCGGAATTAGCATACGTGAACTCCGGGCTCTGTTCCGTGCTGTCAACGGTGCCGTCATCGTTGAAGTCCCATGCATAGGTCAGCGTCTCCGAGCTTGTCGATGCATCCGTGAACTGGACCGTCAGCGGCGCCGGGCCGGAGAGCGGCGTTGCGATGAAGTCCGCGGTGGGTGTGGCGACCGGGTCGCGGAAGGCGTACAGGTCACCATTGTTACCTACGACATACAGAGTCCCATCGGATCCGAGTGACGGGGAGCGGCATAACGTGCTCCTGGTGGTGTTCACCCATTTGAGGGTTCCATCGGAGTTTAGTGCGGCCACCCTTCCGATGGAAGTTCCGACATAGAGGGTCCCGTCCGATCCAAGGACCGGTGAGCTATATACCCCTTCAATGCCGGAGCCGTATGACCATTTGATTGTTCCATCAGGATTGTATGCATATACAGCGGTGCTTGGGCCGGTAGATGCGACATAAATGGTCCCGTCCGATCCAATTGCATATGCAGCACCGAAATCATTCGTGACAGGAAGGGTGTTCTTCCATTTGAGGGTTCCATCCGGGTTTATTGCATAGAACCTCCTGTCAGCATCTTCGGAATAAATGGTCCCGTCGGGTCCAATTGATGGGGAAGTCACAAAGTTACTTCCACCGCTGCTGTAACTCCATTTGATGGTCCCATCGGGGTTAAATGCATAGAGCATACCACTTCTGGTTGCTGTGAAGTACATAGTCCCGTCGGTTCCAATTGCCGGCGTGTTATAGGTGATACGGCCTGTGGTGGCATAACTCCATTTTTTGGTCCCATCGGGATTTATTGCGTATATGCTTTTGTCCCAACTCCCGAAATAGATGGTCCCGTCGGATGCAATTGCCGTTGAGGCCTGGATCTTGCCCCCGGTGGTGTAGCTCCATTTGAGGGTACCGTCAGGGTTTACTGCATAGAGTTTCCCATCGCTGCTTCCCATGTAAATGGTCCCGTCCGCTGCAACCGAGGGTGTGCCATACATCGAGCCCCCGGTGGTGCAACTCCATTTTACGGTCCCGTCAGGGTTTACTGCATAGACTTTGCCATCCGAGCCTCCCATGTAAAGGGTCCCGTCGGGTCCGATTGCGGTGCTGGCGTAATTGGTACCGGTTGTTATCGTGTAATTCCAGGCGATGATGCCGGTCTGGGGGCCGGTATATGGGGATGCGAGCGAATTGTTGTCATTCAGCGCGAACCTTGGCCACGCGGAATCGGCATAGCCGCCGGCTGCCATTGTCGGCATAATCGCGATCGCCATCATTAGGAGCGATACCAGGGTGACGGAACGCCACCCGAAAAAAACATGTTGGGATGTAATCGTCATTCGTACGTTCTCCATTGAAATGTCCCGCAAAGGGGAGCGTCCATCCGGACCGCGGGGTGAACGGGAAACTGCCCGCTAACGCGGAGCCACAGATCACCGGTATGGACTCTTCCAATAAATGTTAACTTTTATGCAAAGTAAAATAAATAGATGCAAGGCACCGTTGCCATGCACTGAAAAAGAAGACAGGATTTTTTGAAAGTTCTGATCGGGATTATCTGACGAAACAATCCCCACCGGATTAACAGAAAGACGTTACCATCGGATCGTGTTTAAGCAGGAATATATCCCCCTTTCCAGAAAACAGTACCAGGACCCTGTTATGACCGTACTTGTCAGCATCGACGACACCGATAACCTCGACTCCCGCGGCACCGGACGGCTTGCCCGTGCGGTTGCAGACACGCTTGCAAAGGAGTACCCCATATACGGCGTTACGCGCCACCAGCTTTTCGTGCACCCCGATATCCCCTACACCTCGCACAACAGCTGCGCCGTCATCCACCTCCGGACAAACGGTAATGCGGATCTTGAAAGGATATTTACGACCGCAGAGCAGGTCATGCTCGCCGATTTTATCAAGGGCAGCGACCCCGGCCTTGCCGTGGCCCGGGCGGGCGAGGTTGCCCCACCCTTGATCGCGTTCGGGAAAGATGCAAAGTGCTCGATCCAGACGCAGGCAAAAGCCCGGACGCTTGCAAAGAACCTGAATATCCGTCTCAAAGGTCTCGGGGGTACTGAAGACGGCGTCATCGGTGCCATGGCCGGCCTCGGCCTCGCGGTCAATCTGAATGACGGCAGGTTCCTCCAGCGGGGGAAGATCCGGGACCTGACCGGTCCGGTATCCATCGGACAACTTCTTGCCGCAGGTGTCGATGAAGTCTGCACACTGGACGGGCGGACGATTACCGAAGGGATTATCATGAACGAAGAGCGCAAGTCCCCAAAGGCATGTCCGGTGAATGGGAGGACAATCCTCTTTGTCGAGGAGCAGGACGGGATCCTCACCGCGATTAAAAGGGACTGACAAGAGCCCGTTCCGTCCGGTCCGGGATACCGGAAGATTTCCGGGACATGCCCAGGGATCATCCGGGATTCGCCGTCTCCAAAAGAAGGCCGGGGAAAAGCCTCATAATCCCCGCAGGTAAAATATACCAGTTACAGGACAATGGCCGCACTTTCCATAGATATCCTCGTTGACACCGCAGTCCGGATCCAGCTGCAGGAAGGGTCGATATCGCTTTCATTTTCCAGAGACACGGTCCGGATCAGGTTCCCGACAACCCGAAGGCTCGCGGAATACCTTGAGGTTCCCCATTACTATGTCCTTCCCTATTTTGCGATGATGGAGGAACAGGATCTTGTCACCCGTGCTGAAAGAGTCGGCATCCTGACAACGGACAAGGGCACCCGGATGATGATCGGGCTGATGAAGACCCGGTACGCGAAGGAAACGGGCGAGATCCTGGGTCCTGAAATTTTCCGGGAACTTGTCAGAAAATGCGGTATCCGCTGACCAGTGCGTGCGGCACTCTGATAAAGAAGTAAACCATCTGGTTTACCAATTGATTAACGTTCTTGGTTTGACCGAACCGGATAATAAATAATATCTATCATCAGGCAGTAAGTTCTAACGAAAGGACGTTTTACTCATGAAAGGTTCCTTAAAACTGTCAATGGTCCTGCTTCTGGCGCTCTTCATTGCAACGGGAGCGTTTATCGCAGGATGCACATCCCAGCAGACTACAACCCCGGCAACGACAACACCGGTTGCCACAACCGCCGCACCGACAACGGCTGCGCCGTCAACGCTTGTTATCGCGACTACGACCAGCCTGTACGATACCGGCCTGCTCAACTACCTTGAGCCGATCTTCGAGAAGAAGTACAACGTCGATCTCAAGATCACGTCGCAGGGAACCGGCAAGGCCATCGAGCTTGCCAAGGCAGGCGACGCCGATGTCCTCCTTGTCCACTCGCCGACCCAGGAACTCGATTTCATGAAGGGTGGGAATGGCCTGAACCGGCGCTCCTTTGCCTCAAACTACTTCGAGATCGTCGGCCCGGCCGATGACCCGGCAGGCATCAAGAACATGACCCCGGAAGCGGCCTTCACGACCCTGTACACCAAGGGGACGAACAAGACCGTCGGGATCTATTTCGTGTCCCGTGGCGACAACTCCGGAACCCACAGCGCGGAGAAGACTGTCTGGAAGAATGCCGGGTATAACTACACGGCAAAGGTAGAGAACTCCGGTGCCTGGTATATCGAAGCCGGGAAGGGTATGGGAGAGACCCTCCAGATGGCAAGCGAGAAGAAAGCATACGCTTTGACCGACGAGGGGACATTCCTTGCCTACAAGAGCAACTTAACGCTTGTACCGGTCGTTACGTCAGGAAAGAGCATGCTCAATGTCTACAGCGTCATGACTGTCTACAATGACAAGCAGCCGGCAGACAAGATCGCAATGGCAAACAACTTCGTCAACTTCCTGATCTCCAATGAGACCCAGGCACAGATCGGGCAGTTCGGTGTCGACAAGTACGGGAAATCGCTCTTCACCCCGATGAGCGTGAGTGTTCCTGACGCACCGGCTGGCTGGGTTGCAGACCACACAACCCCGGCAACCGCAGTAAAGCCGGCGGTCAATGCCTCGGCAACAACCGCCGCAGCAACAACGGCGGCAGCGGCTGCAACCACGGCAAAATAATCCTCTCATTTTTTTACAATGCTGCAAGGGTGCCTGTTCCGGCATCATCCTCATACCCGATCAGGCCGCGGGGATGGATCGCCCGGATCCAGGAAGTTATCGGATACAGATCGGAACGGTACGACATCCATGCCGGTACATGAGACGCAGGATCATTCTGCATGATCGAGATTCTTGATGGTCTTTCCCAAGCTGTCGATCTGATTGTCACACTCAATCCCGAAGTGTTCGGGATCGCGGCGCTCTCGCTCTATATCTCGCTTGCCGCAACCGTCCTTGCCGCTCTCATCGCCATACCGGTCGCCGGGCTCATCCATTTCCGCGAGTTCCGGGGCAAACGTGTGCTCATTGTGCTGATCCAGACCCTCTACTCCGTCCCGACCGTCGTCGTCGGCCTGTTGATCTACCTCATGATCTCCCGGTCCGGGCCGCTCGGGTTCTTCGGCCTCCTCTTTACCCCGGAGGGGATGATCGTCGGCCAGATGATCCTGATCATGCCGATCATGATGGGGCTTGTCATTTCGGCGTTAAGCGGAGTGGGATCGGACATCCGCGACATGCTGATCTCCCTCGGGGCCACGGAATTCCAGGGCATCGTTGCAATTGTAAAGGAGGCCCGGTTTGCAATCTTAAGCGCGGTCGTTCTCGGGTTCGGCCGGGCGATCTCCGAGGTTGGCGTTGCCATGATGATCGGCGGGAACATCCGGGGAGCAACCCGCGTGCTGACGACGGCAATCGCGCTCGAGACAGGCATGGGCAACTTCGGGTTCTCGATTGCCCTTGGCATCATCCTGCTCAGTATCGCGCTCATCGTCGTTGTCGTTCTCAATATCATCACGGCCGGCCTCTCGCGGGACCAGCTGGTGGCGCTGGGAGGGCAGCACTGATGATCCGGATCACCGGCGTTTCACGCCGTATCGGCAACCGGGCTATCCTTGACGGTATCGACCTTGAGATACGGAAGGGGGAGATCTTCACCCTGATCGGCCCGTCCGGCAGCGGGAAAACGAGCCTCCTCCGGCTCCTCGATCTCCTTGACCTGCCGACAACAGGTTCAATCGCCATCAACGGATCCGTAACAGACGTCTCCGCGCAGGAGCGGCTTTCCCTCCGGAGAAGGATGGCCATGGTATTCCAGAAACCCGCCGTCCTGAACAGCACCGTTGAAGAGAATGTCGCCTCCGGCCTGAAGTTCCGGAAGATACCCGGGGATGAGATTTCACGGGATGTCGCGGGCGCGCTGAACCTGGTTAAGCTCTCCCACCTTACCGGCCGGCGGGCGGTCACCCTTTCCGGCGGCGAGATGCAGCGGCTCGCGATCGCGCGGGCAATCGTCACGAGACCGGATATCCTGTTTCTCGACGAACCGACGGCAAACCTCGACCCGGCGAATTCGGAGATGATCGAGGATCTCATCCTGCACATCAACAGGAAATTTTCGACAACCATCGTCCTCTCAACCCACGACCTTATCCAGGGGCAACGCCTCGCGCACCGCATCGGGGTGATCATGGACGGGCATCTCGTACAGGCGGGAAACCTTGACTCGGTCTTCTACCACCCGGTCAACCGGGCTGTCGCATCGTTTGTCGGGATCGAGCCGGTCCGGGGAGGAATCGTCGAAAGTAGCGAGAATGGTCTTACGACGATCGCAGTCGGGGATGTCAGGATCGAGGCGATCACCGGCGAACGGCCGGGGACGCGGGTGGCGCTCTGCATCCGGCCGGAGGATGTGACGCTCGGGCTTCCTGACGCTTCTCCGTCGCACGGTAGTGCACGCAACTTCCTGCAGGGGACGATTAAAAAAATGGTCCCGCTGGGGCCATACACCCGGGTCACGGCAGACTACAGCGGCATGCTGCTGAACGCTGTGCTGACCGGGAAATCCTGCGATGAACTGAATCTCTCAGTCGGATCTTCAGTCACGGCTTCCATCAAAGCGACCGCAATCCATGTCATCAGAGACGAATGAGGACTTCTTCAACAGGTATATAAACATCACTTTCATTATCTTTAATATACCCTGTAAATTCCAATGAGGCTTGGAAAATGACAGATTTGATGATGGATCTTGTTATATATATCGGGATCGGTTTCATGACATTCGTCATCGGCCTGATCGCCGGGTACCTCCTCCTGACCATGTTTTATACGAAACGGTTCCTTGTGGTTGCACAGGAGTGTTCCGATGCAGAATCCACGGTCCCGATCGTCGATGAACTGGCACGGGAGACATAAAGGAGGGAGATACCATGGCCGATATACTCAGTTACTGCCTGATTGCAATCACGACATTCTGTTTCGGGCTGATTGTCAGTTTCCAGCTCGCCCATATCCAGTACTGCCGCAGGCTCACAACGCTCCTGCGCCGTTCGATCAACACGAAGACGATTGCACCTGTCCTTGCCGAGATCGAGAGCCGCAAACCCGCAAAATAAGGGATCTTCCTGATTGCCATCAGGTAAATACCATAACGATCCAACTCTTTTCTGCGCATGCGGTGCACGGTTATTGCGAGCGGCAGCAAAGGTAACTGTTTTCTTGTCGAAGGGTCCGGGGGAAGTCTCCTTGTCGATGCGGGGCTTTCGGCAAAGGAGATCCTGAAGCGGCTGGCAGGTGCGGGAAAAGATCCGGGTCTTATCCGGGCTATCCTTGTCACCCATGAACACGGGGATCATATCGGCGGCGTCGATGTCCTCACCCGCCGGCTCAATATCCCGGCATATGCGACGCCGGGAACGGTTGATAACCTCCCCCCGTCATGCAACAAATCCAGAGACTCCGGGTTCTTCAGGAAATGCACGTGTAACAATGAATTTCCCATCGGAGATTTCTCCATCGAACCTTTTGCAACGTCCCATGATGCAGGGGAACCCTGCGGGTTCGTCCTCCGTGAAGACGGGATGCGGCTTGGCATCTGTACCGATACCGGCATAATTACCGGAACGATGATGGAACACCTCCTTCGTTGCGACGGGATTGTCCTCGAGAGCAACCACTGCCCGGTCATGCTGAAGGAAGGGCCGTACCCGGAATCGCTGAAACGGCGGATCCGTTCAGAGACAGGCCACCTCTCGAATCCTGCCGCGGAAGCGTGCCTGCAGCAGCTCGGGCATAATGCCCCGGTACTCGTGCTCGCCCATTTAAGCGAGATCAACAACACCCCGGAGAAAGCGATGGCCTGTGCCCGGAACGGTCTTGGGCTCCTGTTCGATCAGACAACCGTCATTGTGGCATCGCAAAAGGGGACAAGCCAAAAATCCCCCCAGGAATTCTCCCTGTAAACTCCCGGTAAATTATGGGCGGGCATCGTCAACCGGCATCCGTTTCACACAAAAGAACCGGGGGAACCCCCGGTAACCTGCGATCGTCCAAAGACGATGGTGATCGTCGCCAACAGGCCGGTAATGCTGCCGGGCCGGCGGCAAACCTGACGATCTCTTTCTCTCACAGTTTATCACAATCTTAATCTCTGCCTGCGGCAAGAGAAGAAGAGACACAATGCTTTTTATCGATTTTTCCAGGTGCTGCGAGAGACTGGAGAAGACCCGGGGGCGGCTGGAGATGATCGAGATCATAAGCCGCGAACTTCCGGGCCTTTCGGATGAAGAGCTCCCGGTCTTCGTCCGGTTTGTCATGGGAAGGATCTTTCCCGACTGGAGCTCGCAGAAACTCGGGATCGGGCCAAACCTCCTGTACGAGGCCATCAGGAATGTTGCCGGGATCAAAAAGACCGAGGTCATCGAGAGGATCAACAGGACCGGCGACGTGGGAACGGCAGTCGAGGAACTGCTCGCGGTGAAAACCCAGACCTCGTTATCCTACCATACCCTCGATCTTGTCGGGGTGTACCAGAAGCTGGTCAGCATCTCGGCGCGGGAGGGGAAGACCTCCCAGAAAGAGAAGATCCGGGCGGTCATGGTGCTTCTCGGGGATGCCCGGCCCCTGGAAGGCAGGTACCTTGCCCGGATAATCCTTGAAGAACTCCGCATCGGCGTCGGGGAAGGCAGTGTGCGGGAGGCGATCGCAAAGGCATTCTCCGTTGATTCCGCCCTTGTCGAGCATGCGATGCAGGTGGAAAACGATCTCGGCGGGGTCGCGCTCCGGGCAAAGAAGGGGCCGGAGTCATTAAAAGACGTCCGGCTCACCCCGTTCCATCCGGTCCGGATGATGCTCGCGCAGCAGGGGACCATCGCGGAGATGATCGCCGACCATGGGGTTGTTGCCGCCGAGTTCAAGTATGACGGTTCCCGGTTCCAGTTCCACAAGAAAGGGAACTGGGCGAAGATGTACTCACGGCGGCTTGAGGATGTCACCGCTGCTCTCCCCGATGTGATCCAGCAGCTCCTGACGGCAACGGACCACGATGTGATCCTTGACGGGGAGGTCATCGCGGTGCACGGTGACCGCCCGATGCCGTTCCAGTCCGTGCTCAGGAGGTTCCGCAGGAAACACGATGTTGCAGAGGCGCAGGAGGCGATCCGGCTCGTCCCCAATGTCTTCGACATCCTGTATCTCGACGGGGAGACGCTGATCGATCTCCCCTTTGCGAAGCGCAGGAAACGGCTGGAAAACGCGGTCAGGTTTTTTGTCGCCCCGCAGGTGGTGAGCGACAAGCCCGATACTATCGACGCAACCTACCGGCAGGCACTCGAAGTCGGCCATGAGGGGATCATGCTCAAGGTGCTCACGTCCCCGTACACCCCCGGCCTCCGGGGCAAGAACTGGATCAAGATCAAGCCCGCCGTGGACACCCTCGACCTTGCTGTGATCGGCGCCGAATGGGGGGAGGGGAAACGCGCCCACCTCTTCGGTTCGTTCCTCCTTGCCTGCCAGAGCGAGGGGAAACTGCTCCCGTTGAGCAGGGTTGCCACCGGGTTTTCCGACGAGCAGCTCGCCGAAGTGTACGACCTGCTGAAAGAGACCGTGATCTCGACGTCAAAGAAGGAGGTCACGTTCGAACCGACGCTCGTCTTCGAGGTCGGCTACTCGGAGATCCAGACAAGCCCGACCTACGAGGGAGGGTTTGCCCTCCGGTTCCCCCGGTTCATCCGCATCCGGGACGACAAGGACATCCAGGACATCGAGACGCTGGACGGGATCCGCGAACGGTACCGCAGGCAGGGAAACACTGCGGGATCCGGGACGCAGACCTGAACGGTCAGAACTGAAAGAGCGTCCGCTGGGACCGGAGCTCGGGGATCAGGGTGCTGTGGTGGGTCCAGTGGGCAAACCCGAGCCGGGCGGAAGCTTCGGGCACTGCCGCGTCCACTGACGGGAACACCTGGGGGGGTTGTGCCAGCGCCTTGCGCGACGCCTCCCGGATCACCCATGTCCCGAGAGGCGCCCAGTACTCGTTCGAGACGCTCCGAATGAGGATTATACGGGCGCACCGCTGTATCCGGGAGAGGTACTCGCAGACGGCGAGCCTTGCGGAGTAATAGGCCCCGGATATCGGGGAATACCCGTGTTTTGCCAGGCCTTCCCGGTCCTCCACGATCACGTCCTCATCGCCGCCCCAGAGGGTGTGGCGGCCCCAGATCTCGATCATCTCGAACCTCCAGTCGCCGGGCACAAGGATACAGACGATGCGGTTCCCGAATATCTCCGCGGAGAAGAGCCGGATCTCTTCGATGGGTGGAAAGCGGGCGATCGTCTTCTTCAGCTGCGTCGAGACCGTGTCATCGACCGCAGTGATTGCCCACCGGGTGGGAACAAACTTCCGTTTCCTGCCAAGGAGTCCTGCGGAGAAAAGCTGGGTTATCCGATAGACATCAATGTCCGATGAGACCAGCGCGGCGCACGCCTCCGTTGCGGTCAGATCGGTGTCCGAGGTCACCCGGTCGACCTGACGGTCCACGCGGGCATTCCCGACGACATCCATCATCTTCATCGCGCCGGACATCCCCACCGGCGCGATGGTCCCGTCAAAGGTGAGATCGAAGGTGACGGGGCGCGAGAACGCCACTTCGACGTCGACGGGCCGGTCGGAGAGCGCCACCTCCTGCAGCGAATCGGTATAGCGCCGGATGCCGGTTGTACCCCGGATCGTCCGTGCCCGGATACCCACGATATCGTCAATGGTGCGCCCTTCTGCGAGCCAGAGCGGCGGGTTGTCGGGATCGTCAACCAGCAGGGGGCCCCCGCTGACATCCGGGTACCCGTGGCTCCCGATGAAGACCGACGGGGCGCTGCCGGAGTAGCTGCTTCTGGGTTTTACCTCCAGCCGGGCGTAGAACCGGCTCATGATCGGGCACCGGGGAAGCCCGCAAAGACCTTTTCCTTTGCATTCGGCACAGCGCATCAAGGCCGTTCCCTCGTATCGGATACGATCCGCGTACGATCGGAAAACCGGGCCAGCACCTGTGCCACATAGTCCTGCCAGACAGCAGGTTCCCCACCTATCATCCTTGCGGCATCCTTCCCGAGATCGTCGTCGCGGACGGTTATGCATTCGAGGACGACCGAACCGGGTGCGAATGCGGCAGGGAGCGACGTGTCCTGGTCCCCGTCGACAATCCCCAGGACCGGGATCCCGCGATGGGCACAGATATGCCCGCATACCGCTGTGGTGTCATCGCCGATGGCAAGCACCCCGCAGCAGTCCGGTGTAATCGCGGTATAGAGTTCGTGCCCGCAGTGGTCGATGACGGCAATCCGTCCTGATGGCGGGGCGGTCCGGGTGGCAGCTGCTGCCGGGGCGTGGCGGATCGGCCCGCTCTTGCACCATGCCGTGACAAGGTCAGGGGGTGTATTTCTGAGCTTCTCCAACCCGTGTTCCTTGGGGGTGAGACCGCTGACCACATCAATTGTTGTGCCGCTCCTCTTTATGACAACCGTATCTCCCGTAGCCTGGCCGATGATGATCCCGTTCACGTATACCGACTCGCCCGGCAGGCACCCCCGGATCCGGCGTTCCGGGCCTGCCCGTTCGGAAGGAACGGTCCCACATCTCAGCTGATATCCCGTCAGTGCTGCGATCCCGGCTGCAAGGTCATGATCGCCGTCCCCCCACAGGATGACGGTCTTATCTGAGCATTCCACCTGGATGAGCCCCCGGTGCTCCAGCCGGAACGCAACGATACTCCCGAAGATCCTTCCCGATTCCGGGGTCTTGGCATGGTTTGCAAGGACCATCGGCCCGCCAAGGGAATGGAGGATCCGGCTCGGGGGAGCCCCGTCAAAGATAACCGGCAGGCCGGACTCCTCGGCAGCCGTCCGCGCCATTACGCCGGCGACGATGGTGCGGGAAGGCTTCAGCATCGCAATGAGCCATGCCGCCTCCCCGCTGTCAAAGATCTCTGCTCCATGAACGACGAGGATGAGCGAACCCGGTATTACATTACTCTGTGGCACCGGCAAATCAGGGCTCCCCGAACATCGGTGAGAGACGGGAACTGCAATATCCCGTCCTGTTGGTCTGTGCTTCGTGCAATGCCATCAGTTCAGGCTGGATGAAGGAGGCCGCCGCAGGTTTTTGCACCTTTGCAGGAAACCCGTCCCGCAGGATGCCGCTACTGGACGGGATGCCCGCACGCCTTCGCGATGATCGCATACGCGGTTCTCCTGCCGTCAACAGGGGCATGAGGATTGCCAAACCGTTTCGGGGGAATCTCAAGCGTCTTTTCAATCCATGCTTCAAGGGACTCCCGGGTGACGTTCCGGCCGTCGATTGCAAACCCTGCGCCCATATCGACGATCTTCCTTGCATTGTTCTGTTGTTCGGGATGCCCGGGATCCATGACGATGAGGACCGGTTTTCCGAAAACGAGGGCTTCGTGGAGCGTTGTCAGTCCGCCGTGCACGATCGCGATCTTCGCCTCCGCGAGATGTTCGTAGAGGTTGGGCACGTACCCATGGGAGAGGAAATTGGGGGACGACTCGGGCAGTTCCTCGCCTGTATAGAAGACATCAAAAAACCGGTCCGGATGCCGGTCCGCGATATCCCGGAGAAGCGCATACATCGGCAGCTTGTAAGGCTCTCCCCCGAAACTGCAGAAGATTGTTTTCCGGGCGAGGTAATACCGGTTGATGTCGACGTCAAGGAACGGTCCGGTGAAGTGGTACCGGCTCTCTTCATTGCTGGGGACGAGGAGGTTGTATTCGCTGATGGTATCCGGTCTTTCGAAATCGGGGACGATCACGGCCTTCGCGAGCCGGATATAGCGCCGCACCATGAAATTCAGGAGCGCCCATACGGGATTTTCCCTGCCACCGGTCCCGTTGAAATGGTTCTGGTTGGTGATGAATACTACCGGCGTGTTGTTGAGCCGGGCGGCAAGAATGCCGCCGTACATCGTGTCACAGACGACACAATCAATGGCATTTTTCCGTATGAGGGAAAGGACCGAGAGGGACGACCGGATCATGTCAAAGCCGATCCATTTCGAGCACCAGAGGGTCTTTTTGAGGCTGAAGAACCCCTTCTCCCCTTCCAGGCACACCTCGCGGGGGGTATAATGCAGGTTCGAGCACCCGTGCTGGTCGATGAAATCATAGGATTTGCCGTACGTGGCAAAGTGGACGGTATGGCCGTACTGCTGGATATAATGCCCGAGATGGAGGCAGCGGGACGCATGCCCGAGGCCTTCCCCACAAACGACGAAGAGAATGTTCATAGGTTCCAGTTGAAGATCTGTCCTTCCGCCCTATGGACCGGGTGTCTGGCTGCCGGCATCCGTTGACCGGGCTTCCCCGCGATCGCCGGGCTGTTCCGGGACGATAATCCAGGCGAGGATGTAGACGACAATGCCTACGCCGAAGGACAGGACCGTTACGGCAGCCCAGGCAAGCCGGACGATCGAGGGATCGACATCGAGGTATCCGCCAAGCCCGGCACAGACGCCGCCGAGAATCCGGTCCTTCGTCGACCGATACAGCCGTTCCATGTACAGAAGTGGGCTTTCGCAAAATAAAAAACGACAGGGTTCCTGAGAGGGTACGATTGCAGGAAACGGTGACAACAGAGAGATGGGCTCGAGGAGATTTGAACTCCTGACCTCCGCCATGTCAAGGCGACGTCATAGCCAGCTAGACCACGGGCCCGCGCTTTGATGCTCTATAACATCTGTCCTTGTATTATTAAAAATTAGTGCACATGAAACCGGGTTCATCGTGCCGGGTGTCCGCCATAGTTTTTTATTATGGGGGAAGAATGCCTTAATGGAGATAGATACCTGTGACCGACGAAACCAGGAAACAATTGTTCGTCTTCGAACACGATGCCGGCCGGCTTGAACTCCTGATCCGTATCCTGTACTGGATCGCGATCGGGATCGTTGCATGGGTGTACGGGATCATAGCATTCGTCTGCCTGTTCATCCAGTGGTTCCATATCCTGATCCTCGGGCGACGGAACGCGGGTTTGTCAGACTTTGCCAAAGGCTACCTGGAATACATCGTGCACGTGATGCCGTACATGTACATCATGTCCGACAAGCGGCCGGATATCCTGCCGGTGAACGTGAAAATAGTCGAAGAAATCTGATGATTTCTTCTCCTCCTCGGGGTCTGATGACCCCTTCGGATCTCGAAGAACGCTGATGCACTCTTCTCCTCCACGGGGTCTGATGACCCCTTCGGATATCGAAGAGCGCTGACGATTGCAGACAGCCAAACTGCGAAAATCCCTTGTATTATCCGGTAAACTCCTGCCGCTCGTGAGGCCCGACGAGGATCGGTCGTCGCTTCAGCGGCGACTGATTCGAGAAGCCATCAGGCTTCGCTGGCACCGAACTGGGCGGGGCCATCGTTTTTCCAGAACGCCAATGATTCGCTAAAGTCGATGAGCGCTGATCAGCATTTCTCGTTTCCTGTACCGTACGACATCCGGATACAAGAAGAGTGAAAACGGGGACCCGTAAAAACCAGCCCCCATAATAAAAAATCAGATCCGCTTCGAGGATATCTTTGCAAAGGTCGCGGTGAAGATACCCGGCATGGACCGGATCTCCTCCATGACCTTCTCCGGTACTTCCGAATCCACGTTGAGCACCATCAGCGCCGGTTCGCCCTCTTTCACCCGGCCGACCTGCATGCCGGCGATGTTGATGTTGTCCTTGCCAAGGATCGTCGACGCCCTGCCAATCACGCCGGGCTTGTCGAGATGGCGCGAAACGATGACATAGCCTTCGGGTACCATGTCCATCGTGTACCCGCCGACCGCGACAATCCGGCTCCTGCCCTTGAAGAAGACTGTGCCGCTGACCGACTCCTCGGTCTTGTCGGTCCTGATCTTCAGGGTGATGAGGTTCTTGAAACCGCTCGATTCCTGCGTGACGGTCTCGGAGACCGTGATCCCGCGCTCCTTTGCGATGAACTCGGCATTCACGATATTGACCGGCTGCTGGAGGATCGGGTCGAGAAGCCCCTTCAGGGCAAGCCGGGTGACAAACTTGAGGCTGTTAGCAAACGATGCCAGTTCGCCGCCATAGATGATCTCGACGGTCGAGAGCCGCCCGGGCGTGGTCTGGATCGCAAACCGGCCCATCTTCTCGGCAAGAGACGCAAACGGCTCCAGGACCTCGGCCTGCTCGGCGGGGATCATGGGGGCATTGACAACGTATTTTGCAGCGCCGCCTTTCAGGACTTCGATGCACTGCTTTGCGACCGAAACCGCGACGTTCAGCTGGGCCTCGACCGTGCTTGCGCCAAGGTGCGGCGTGACAATGACCTGGTCAAGGGTGAGCAGGGGGGAATCGACCGGGGGCTCGGTCTCGAACACATCAAGGGCGGCGCCGGCAACCTTCCCGCCCTTGATCGCATCATAGAGCGCCTGTTCGTCGATGATCCCGCCACGGGCACAGTTGATGATCCGTACCCCGTCCTTCATGGTCGCGATGCTCTTCGCGTTGATGACGTGCCGGGTCTCCTTGATCAGCGGGGTGTGGACGGTGATCACGTCGGCAACCTTGAAGAGATCCTCAATGCTCATCATCTCGACGCCGAGCTGGGCTGCCCGTTCCTTTGTTATGAACGGATCGTACGCGACGCACCGCATATCCATTGCATTCGCCCGCTTTGCAACCTCGCGGCCGATCCTGCCGAACCCGACGATACCGAGCGTCTTCTCGTTCAGCTCGACGCCCATGAACTTGCTGCGCTTCCATTCCTTCTTCTTTAAACTCGCGTTTGCCTGCGGGATGTTGCGGGCGAGCGCCTGCATCATCGCCATCGTGTGTTCGGTCGCCGCAAGGGTGTTGCCCTCGGGAGCGTTTGCAACGATGATCCCCTGCCGGGTAGCCGCATCCACGTCGATATTGTCCACTCCGACACCGGCCCGCCCGATGAACCGGAGCTTCCTGCCCGCCTGGATCACCTTTGCCGTGACCTCGGTGCCGCTCCGTACAAGCAGGGCATCGTAATCTCCAAGAATACCGCAGAGCTCGTCTTCCTTCAGGCCGGTTTTGACATCAACGTCGCAGGCCGCCCGGAGGATTGCAAGCCCCTCTTCCGCCAGCGGATCGCTGACAAGTACTCTGAAATTTGCCATAAAACCCATAGTGTATCTGCACCATACCTAATCAGATTTATTCTTCCCCGGATTACAGGAAATCCTGCGCGATGTACCGGAAACAGGCAGGTCATCCGGGGGCAGGTTCCCGGCTTCCCGGCAGGTGCTCCCGGAAAAAATTTTACGAAAATCATTACGGAAATCCAAAGGAGAGCCGGTGATGAGAATCATTAAACAAGGATAAGGTTGAGATCATTAGTGGTGCGAGCATGAAGACTATGCCCAATATCCTGTGGCTCGAAGAGATCAGAAAAGAGGATATCATATCAGTCGGCGGAAAAGGGGCGTCGCTGGGGGAGATGGCGTCAATCGGCCTTCCCGTGCCGGGAGCGTTTGTCATCACCGCCCAGGCATTCAGGAGGTTCCTTGTCGAGACAGGGCTCGAACAGAAGCTCTATGCCTCGTTCGAGAAGCTCGATGTCGAGAACAACGACGCCCTTGAAAAAGCTGCCGAAACGGCAAAGGGGCTGGTGCTCAAGGCAAAGATCCCCCCCGCAATCCGCGACGATATTAAAAAGGCATACAAGCGGATGAACAGCGGCAACCTGGTGGTCGCTGTCCGTTCCAGCGCAACTGCCGAAGACCTGCCGGATGCCAGTTTTGCAGGGCAGCAGGAGACCTACCTCAATATCCAGGGCGAAGCAGCACTCCTTCTCGCGGTACAGAAGTGCTGGGCGTCGCTGTACGGGGCCCGGGCGATTTACTACCGGGCAAAGCAGGGGTTCGACGACAACACCGTCAATATCGCGGTCGTCGTCCAGCAGCTGGTCAACTCGGAGAAAGCGGGTGTCATGTTCACCTCCCACCCCATCACCGGCGAACCATCAACCATCATCGAGGGTTCCTGGGGGCTTGGCGAAGCGGTCGTCTCCGGCTCGGTATCGCCGGATAAATATGTCTTCGACCAGCGCAGCGAGAAGGTCACCGAGCGCGTGATCTCGACCAAGAAGATCGAGATTTTAGCCGACGGCAGCAACGGGACAAAAACCGTCGAGGTTTCCGCAAAGAGGCAGGAACAGCAGGTCCTCTCTGACGAAGAGGTTGCAAAACTTGCGATGTACGGCAAGATCGCCGAGAACCACTACGGCATACCACAGGATGTCGAGTGGAGCATTGTGAATACCACATTCTATATCCTCCAGTCACGCCCGATAACAACGATCGGGAACCGGAAGGAGACAAAAGGCATGTCAGGAGCGCAGGGGTCAGGGAAAGGGGATCAGAAGATCCTCCTGAAGGGGCAAGGGGCATCCCCGGGTATCGCAACAGGGAAGGTCGTCATCATCAATGATGCGAAGGATGCGGGCAGGGTAAAGGAAGGCGACATCCTCGTCACCCGCATGACGAACCCGGACATGGTTCCGGCGATGCGGAAGGTTGCAGCGATTGTCACCGACGAAGGCGGCATGACCTGCCACGCGGCGATCGTGAGCAGGGAACTCGGGACCCCCGCAGTTGTAGGGACCAAGACCGGAACGGCGGCCTTAAAGAACGGGCAGGTCATAACGGTGAACGGCGAGATGGGGCTTGTCTACGAGGGCGTCGTTGAAAGCGCCGTGCAGCAGAAGGGTTCCCCGCAGGTCACCGTTGCGGCGGCAGCACCGGTCATCACGGCCACGAGCGTGAAGGTCAACGTCTCGATCCCGGAAGCGGCGGCACGTGCCGCGGCAACCGGCGCCGACGGTGTCGGGCTGCTCCGGATCGAGCACCTGATCCTCGGCCTGAACAAGACGCCGGGCTGGTTCATCACCAACCACCGGGAGGAGGAGTTCGTTAAGGAACTCCACGACGGCATCAGGATCGTGCTCGATGCATTCCCCGGTAAAACGGTCTGGGTCCGCACGCTGGACGCCCCGACCGATGAATTCCGGAACATGATGGGCGGCGAGAACGAGCCCATCGAACACAACCCGATGCTCGGCTGGCGCGGGATCCGCCGGGATCTTGAGAGCCCGGAGCAGTTCCGGCTCCAGGTGGAGGCATTCAAGCAGCTCTGGAAAGAGGGCTACGACAACCTCGGGATCATGTTCCCGATGGTTTCCCATCCCGACCAGTTTGTCGCGGCAAAGGAGATGATGCGGGGCTGGGGCGTCGATGTGGAGAACGTCTCGCTCGGCATCATGATCGAGATCCCGAGCAGCGCAATCCTGATTGAGGACTTCCTTGAATGCGGGATCAAGTTTGCCTCGTTTGGCACCAACGATCTCATCCAGTACACCCTCGCGATCGACCGGAACAACGAGAACGTCGCAAAGATGTATGAGCCCAAACACCCCGCTGTCCTGCACCTGATCCACGATGCCATCCAGTCATGCCGCGAATACGGCGTCGAATGCTCGATCTGCGGGCAGGCGGGATCCGATCCGAAGATGGTCGAGTGGCTGGTGGAGCACGGCATCTCAAGTGTCTCGGCAAACATCGACGCGATTGCCAAGATCCGGGAGACCGTGGCAAAGACGGAGAAACGCATAATCCTTGAAGCGGCGAGAAACCGGAATGCTGAGTGACGGCAGGACAGAAGACGAACTCTTCTCTTTTTTAACGGGGGTCAAACGGTCCGACCTCGACCACCGGTATATCCTCAGCTCCATGTGCACGCTCCCCCACCCGGTGGCGGTGAATGCGCACAACCTGTTCATTGAGACAAACCTCGGGGACCCGGGACTCTTTCCCGGCACAGCTTCTCTCGAACGGATGCTGGTTGAGCGGATCGGCACCCTCTTCCACCTGCCGTCGGCCGGCGGTTATGCCACGTCTGGCGGGACCGAATCCAACATCCAGGCGCTCCGGCTTGCCAAGGCAACGAGGCCTGAGATCGTAACCCCGAACGTGGTCGTCCCCGACTCCGCCCACTTCTCGTTCAGGAAAGCCTGCGATATCCTCGGGATCGCGATGCGGACGGTAAAACCGGACCGTACCCTCCGGGCGGATGTCGCAGATGCGGCGGAAAAGACCGATAAGAATACCATCTGCATCGCCGGGATTGCCGGGACGACCGAGTACGGGATGGTGGATCCCATCCGGGATCTGGCAAAACTCGCAGCGGAGCGGGACATCTTCTTCCACGTGGATGCCGCCTTCGGCGGGATGGTGATCCCCTTCCTCGATACCCCCATACCCTTCGACTTCTCGCTCCCGGGCGTGACGACGATTGCCGTCGATCCGCACAAGATGGGGCTCTCCACGATCCCGTGCGGCTGCCTGCTTACCCGGGATCCCTGCCTCCTGAATATCCTGAACGTCGACACCCCGTACCTGACCGTCAAGCAGGAGTTCACGCTTGCGGGAACCCGCCCGGGAGCGCCGGTTGCCGCAGCCCTCGCGGTGCTGGACTACCTCGGGACGAGGGGCATGAGAGCGGTTGTTGCCGGCTGCATGAAGAACACGCAGCGGCTTATCGCCGGCATGGAGTCCTTTGGGATTAAGAGGGTTGCAACCCCGGATGTCAACGTTGCCACGTTCGCCTGCACGAAGGCCCCGGATCGCTGGCGGGTGTCGTGGACGCGGAAAGGACACCTGCGGATCGTCTGCATGCCCCACGTCCACCGCGACCAGGTTGAAGAATTCTTAATGGAAATTGGTGACATGTATGCTTGAACGACTGGTTCATTCACTCGAGACCTGCCCGATGGTACAGCGGGGGGAATACAACTACTTCATCCACCCGATCACCGACGGCGTACCCATCGTCGACCCGGCTCTCCTGCGGGAAGTATGCACCGGGATGCTCCGGGTCCTTGACTTAAACGGGGTCGACAAGATCGTTGTTGTCGAGGCGATGGGGATCCATATCGGGTCCGTGCTCTCGACCATGACCGATATCCCGATGACGATCATGCGCAAACGGCAGTACCAGCTCCCCGGCGAAGTCGCCGTCCACCAGATGACCGGTTATTCCAAGGGTGAGCTGTACCTGAACGGGATAGTAAAAGGCGACCGTGTGGTTATCGTTGACGACGTTGTCAGCACGGGGGGCACCATGCGGGCACTACTGCAGGCACTTGCGATCGCGGGTGCCGAGGTGCAGGACGTCTGTTTTGCCATCCAGCGCGGCAACCCGGATATCGGGCGCCCGTACAAGTCCCTCGTCAGGATCGAAGTGGACAAAAAGGTGCGTGTGGTTGAACGATATCTCTGACCTTATCAGAGACCTGAAAGAGCGAAAGGCAGCAACCGTCGCGATCCAGGTACCGGAAGGCCTGAAGCGGAAGGCGGCCGGGCTTGCAGGGTCGCTCCGGGAAGCCGGCTTTTCCGTCATCGTCAGCGGAGATCCCTGCTACGGCGCCTGCGATCTTGCGCTCGACACGCTCGAATATGCCGACGTGATCGTCCATATCGGCCATGCGCCGGTCGATTCCCGGAAGAACGTCATCTTCCTGCCGTACCTGGTGGAGATCGATCCCGGTGTCCTTGACAAGGCAGTGCCGTTCCTGAAAGGCCCGGTCACCGGGCTTGTCACCACCGTCCAGCATGCACATCAGGTTCCCGACATGGTGCGACGGCTGGAGAAGCATGGCGTCCGCGTCGCAGTCATGGAAGGTAGCGGGCGGACGCCCCTACGGGGACAGGTGCTCGGGTGCAGCTTTGCCGCGGCAAAAAACTCCGGCGCTTCCGAGATCCTCGTTGTTGCAACCGGGCTCTTCCATGCGATCGGCGTCGCGCTTGCCACCGGCGCCCGGGTGATCGCACTTGACCCGTTGAGCGGAACAGCCCGTGAGGTTGACGGCGACGCCCTCATGCGGCGACGCTTCGCGCTGATCGAGCGGGCGAAAGGTGCGGCCGGCATCGGGATCATCGTCTCCTCAAAGAGCGGGCAGCAGCGGATGGAACTCGCCCGCAGGCTTGCCGCGCTCCACCCACGGGCAACGATCATTCTCGTGCGGGAGGTCTCTCCCGACGAACTCCTTAACCTCGGTTTCGATGCCTATGTCAACACCGCCTGCCCGCGGCTCTCCTACGACGACCAGGGCCGGTTTTCGGTCCCGGTCCTCTCCCCGCCGGAGTTTGAGATCCTCTGCGGCGTGCGGAAATGGGACGACTACGCAATCGACGAAATCCCATGAAACTGAAGCAGCTCGAGATGGCATTGCAGCGGCTTGCGGGATTTGACCGCCCGCGTGCCTCCCTCGAACAGTACCCGACGCCCGCACCGCTTGCCGCCCGGCTCCTCTTCCATGCGCACATGCGGGGAGATATCGGGGGGAAGACCGTCTGCGATCCCGGCTGCGGCACCGGCGTTCTTGCAATCGGGGCTGTCCTGCTCGGGGCTGACGATGTCATCGGCATCGAGATCGACCCGGATGCGGTAAAGGTTGCGGAACGGAACGCAGCCCTTCTCGGTGCAGAAGTCCGGTTCATCGCCGGCGACGTGAACGACCCTGCCCTGCCGGAGCAGGCCGGGGGATCTGACACTGTTGTCATGAACCCGCCCTTCGGGGCCCAGAAAGTCCATGCAGATCGCCCGTTCATCGACTTCGCCCTGAAAACCGCCCCGGTCACCTACGGCATCTTCAACGCCGGCTCGCGGCAGTTCATCGAATCCTTCACGGCGACACGGGCGACAATCGACGAGGTCGTTGGCGGACGGTTGCCGATCAGAAAAACATTCTCCTTCCATACCCGGGATGTGCAGGAGATCGAGGTCGAGATACTACGGCTGACGAGAAACCGGTAACCGGAGGTGCGGACGGTGCAGCAAGCCCGGTCGCCGGCCTTGCCGCTGCGCACCTCGTGACGGATATCTACATGCCGGTGCTCCCGGCGATCCTGCCGCTGCTCATCGCAACGAACGGGTACTCGTACTTTGCAGCCGGGCTCCTTATCACAGCGTACAACATCACGTCGTCATTTACCCAGCCGGTTGTCGGCTGGCTCTCCGATACCAGGGGTTTCTCTATCAGCGTGAGCATAAGCCTCCTGATCTCGGCAGTCTTCATCTCCCTCATGGGCATCACCCGGGACTACATGGTATTCATGGCTTTTGCCATCCTTGCCGCGCTCGGGCATGCCTGCTTCCACCCGACCGCGTTGAGCCTTGTAAGCCGGTTCTGTTCCCCGGAAAACCGGGGCAGGATCACCTCGTACTTTGTTGTCGGGGGAAACCTTGGCTATGCGATCGGCCCGCTGCTGACCGGGGTCGTGGTCTGGTGGTTCGGGTTACCCGGGCTCCTGCTCCTCATCATCCCGGCGCTCTTCATGACCGTTGCCCTCCGGGTGCTCCTTCCCGCCGGCCTTACGACCTGCAGGATACCGGATCCCGGACCGGTAAAGACCGTCCGTTCCCCGATCCGGCCGTTCCTCGTCCTGCTTGCCGCGTCCATCTTCCGGGCATGGGCGATCTTTGCGGCAATGACCTATCTCCCGTCGTACCTTGTCCAGCAGGGCTACAGCCTCATTGCCGCAACGACAATTACCACCTTCATGCTTCTCGCAGGAGTCGCCGGCCAGGTTGTCGGCGGCCAGGTATCCGACCGGATCGGGAGAAAGGAGTTCCTCATCCTCGGTCTTGCAGGTGCGGTGCCGTCATTCTACCTCTTCTTTTTCACCTCCGGGATCCTGTCGATCTTCGCCATCCTTATCTTCGGGTTCTGCCTCTGGTCGACGTTCGCCGTTGCCGTCGCCATGGGACACGAGCTGATGCCGGGGAACGTCGGGCTCGCATCGGGGATGATGCTCGGGGTTGCGATCGGGTTCGGGGGTCTCGGGGTTGCCGTGAACGGGATTATCGCGGACAACTACTCGCTTGCGGCAGCCCTTGGCACGATCCCGATCCCATGCATCATTGCTGTAATCCTGATGGCTCTCGTCCCGTATCCGTGGAAAACATGGCGGAGAGATCCTGCCGGGCCCGCGGGCGCAGGATCTAAAAACTTATAGGATCCCGGAAAGAACGATCATCTGGATTCAGGAAAGGAGGTTTTACAAATCATGGACAAGACGGGAATTGCTGCACTGGTCATCGGGCTTGTGCTCGCTGCCGCAGGGATCTGGGGGGTCTGGGTGTTTCTCCCGGATGTGATCGCCGTTGTGAAGGGACTTATCGGCATCGTCGTCCTTTTGGCCGGGCTCTGCCTGATCCTCTTTGGCATCCTGATCATAAAAGACTAAAAGGAAGAAAAAACTTAAAAAATCAAAAAAAGGAAATTCTTTTTTTTTATACTTTCACGACGAAGCACTGGGATCCTGCCGTCTCGACTACCGGCTCGGGTTTATCCGCAAAGAACTCGTCGAATGCCTTGGTGACCCCCGGGGCATTGATGTAATCGTGGGAGATCATGATGCCCCCGCGGCTCATCCGGGGATAGAAGAAGATCAGGCACTGCCTCGTGCTCTCGTACGTATCCACGTCGAGGTTGACCATGGAGAAGTGCAGGTCCTTGACCGGTCCGGAAGTATCCGGGAAGATCCCCTTGTAGAAGAAGACCCCGGGTTCGTCCGAGAGATATTTTTTTACTTCGTCAAAGGGTGCGGCAAACTTCCCCTCGTAGAACGGCCAGACCTCGTCGATCTTGTCCACCCGGGGCAGCCCTTCGAAGGTATCGAACAGGTGGAGGTTCCGGTCCCCCTTTGCCGAACAGATGATCTTTGCCGAGCCCCCGCGGTAGACCCCGACCTCCGCGATATCCCCGGGAACCTTCTGCGTGCACCGTGCCGCCATATAGAGGTGGTAGGCTTCGATGTCTTCCAGCAAAAGATCGGTATCGTACCGGATCTGTTTTAAGGATTTGGTGAACACCTTTCTCCGTTCACAGCCGTAGAGGGGGATCCTCCCCCGTGTCGCGATATCGTAGCCGGGAACGGCATCGAGCACCATCATCTGCCGGAACCGGAGCAGGTACCGGGAGGGGGCGATTGCATCGAAAAACCAGATGAGATTCTTTTTTGCTGGAAGGCTCATTGTTGCCTAATTTTTTGGACGTGCCTGAATTTATAGGGCACAGTCGGTCAGAGACGGACTTTCTTTTTAAAGCGCCGGTTCGTGGCACAGTACCCAAGAACGATGGCAATGCCAAGGAGCAGGGCAGCGGCAGCGGGCGACGAAAAAACGGCAATGCCCGAAAAATACGCCACAACAACCGATACGAGCCCGACGATCCCGCCCAGCCGGTACGCCGTATAGATGGAGACGAGGAGGAGGATTGTCGGGAGAACGAGGAAGAGGTAGCTGACCTTGGGATCCGGCCAGACGGCAGTCACCGCACTGCCGGCGATCCCGATGATCTCGTCCTGCGGGTCGATCCCGATTGCGGTGAAGATCCCGGACAGGAAACCGAGCCCGATCACAGACTGCCGGATAAAAAGGCTGCTCTTCCTCGTCATGGGGTCACCGTTCCGGAATGCCGGACGTTGCCCGGCACACCGCTTGGAAAAAGGGCACGGTTTCCGGGATCCGAAGAGGCGCCATCATATCCATTGCTTTTTGTGGAAATAACAGAGCATCGCCGCTGTTGCGAGGATCATGACCGCCCAGACGGCATAATACCCGTACGGGTGCGAGAGCTCGGGCATGTACTCAAAGTTCATGCCGTAGATCCCGACAATGAAGGTGAGCGGAATGAAGATGGTGGCGATCAGCGTGAGGACTTTCATGATCTCGTTGAGCCGCATGCTCATGCCCGAGAGGTAGATGTCGATCATGCCCGAGACCATGTCCCTGAACGTCTCGATGGTGTCGATCACCTGGATCGTGTGGTCGTACACGTCCCGGAGGTAGATCCGGGTCGCGTCCCGGATCAGGGGATTGTCCGAATGTTCGAGCCCCGAGATGACTTCGCGCAGGGGCCAGACGGATTTCCGCAGGTAGATCATGTCCTTTTTGAGGATGTGGATGTTGATGAGCATGTCCTTAGACGGGTTGCTTGCAAGCTGCTCTTCGAGCAGTTCGACCTGCTCACCGAGGGATTCCATGACGGAGAAATAGTTGTCGACGATCGCATCGATCAGGGCGTAGGCAAGGTAGTCCGTGCCGAACTTCCGGATCCTCCCGTCCTTCCGGATGCGTTCCCGGACCGGGTCGAAGACATCCCCGACATCCTCCTGGAACGAGATGATGTAATTCCTGCCGATAATCAGGCTGACCTGCTCGATCTTCACCTTCTGGACGGGTTCGAGGTACTGGAGCATCTTGAGGTTCACGTAAATGTACGCGTCCATGTCCTCGATCTTGGGGCGCTGGCCGGTGTTGAGGATGCTTTCGAGGATGAGCGGGTGGATGCCGAAACTCCTGCCGATCTGCCCGATGAGCCCGGTGTCGGACAGGCCGTCGATATTGATCCAGGTGACCGTCTCGGTCTCCTTAAACGGCAGGCATTCCTCAAGCGACGAGACGGTCTTTTCCTGGAACCGGTCGGGATCGTAATCGATGATGGTTATGACGGAAGGTTCCCCGTTGAGGGAACCTGCCGGGGGGATGAGGGTGCCGGGCGGCAGCCCTGTTCTCCGTTTCGGTTTATGGGAATTCTTTGTCATGGCAACAGCCCCACCCGTACGAACCCCCGGCCATCATTCCGGGAAAACCGGGAGCCCGCATTTCCTGTATTCCGGTAGACTGTGCCAGTAAAAAAGGATGCAGGGGGGCTGCGGAATTGTTCAGCCCATGCCAAAAAGGGACCGGAAGAAGTCAAGGACAGCAGAGAACGCGTTCGCTGCGGCAGGTGAAGGAGCGAGGGTCACTGGCGCTGCTTCCGGCAAGGCACATACATCCCCACCCGTACCTGTGCAGGAGGCATCCGCGGCAACGGTCTCCTGCATCGTGATTACGAGGGTAAATCTTTCCGACCCCGCTCCGTCCGGTGCCTGCGATCCCGGACCGGTCGCATTACAACCGGAAGACCCGCAGGTATCCCCGGGCGGCCCGAAACAATAGAGGGGCCGGTTGAAAGAGTCATTGAAACAGGGTGTCTCGCTTGCAGAACAGCGGACATACCCCAGCGCCTCCGCCTGGCCCTCGGGCATACAGGTGCAGCCCGGGGATGGGCATGCCTTTGCGGGTCCGGTGGAGATGCCGGCCCCGACGGTTTCTGCGCTGACAGGTGTACTCCATACAAGACCTGCCAGAAGAAAGAGGCTGAGAACAAAAATCATGCGAATTTGACGGGGTGCCATGAATTTTTTTGCTGGATCCATATGTTCTTCTAGAATTAGTGAAGTCCTGCCTTATCCGTTCATCGGTCGTACATGATTGTCCGGAACCGGATGATGCACCATAAGTCTGCGATGGTTGTCAATTCCGCAAAAGTTAATAATTACCATATGAGAAATACAGACGGATCACACGATCCGGCCGTTGTCCACTGGAAAGATCATAGTGATTAACGGTTTTGGAGGAGAGGTTATCATGAAGGTTTCATTGAGTTATGGACTTATTTTAATTATGGTTATCGCTGTTGCATTCGCTGGGTGTACCGGTCAATCCGGATCAACGACTGCAACATCAGCAACGACTGCAACACCAGGTGTACCTGCTGCACAGGTAACAACTGCAGCACCAGCCGGCAATACATTATCCGGGAACGATATCTTTGGCACCGTATCGTATGAATGGACCGAATACAAGATGACATCGGGGGCGGGGGCAGACCAGATGACCGTCTATTACAAGTACAACCTGAAGACCAAAAAATGTACTATGAGGTTTGAAGGGGCAAACGTCCCGGCGGGCATGCCAACAGAGATGGACTGCAGTTCTACAGGCAGTACGACATCGTCAAACGATCCCAACGAAGTGAGTTCCGATGTTAAGTTTGTCAGAGTCGGTACTGAAGTTGTTACTGTCCCGGCAGGAACATTCACGGCAGATAAATACACAGCCACGATCGAAGGGAACACCGCCACCTACTGGATTGTCAGGGACAAACCCCTGATCAAGATGGAGACAACAAGTTCCCAGGGTTCCGCGAAGATGGAACTGAACGCCTGGCAGTAAATCCGCTTTTCTTTTTTTTTCTTAAAGAACTTGTTCCGGCCCGGAAAATGCACGCTGATCAAGAGAATCCAGCAAGATCCGGTCTTTATCTGGATAGTGCCATTACATGAATGCGATCCCGGCTTTTTAACTGGCGGGATCACTACGTTTTTATTTCCCCGTGCTCCATCTGCCGGCAAACCCGCTTCGAACCGGCTGGTGACGATCATGATCAGTAAATTACCCGTCAGTGATTACCGGGCAGTCTATTCCCCGGAACAGGTCGCATGTGATACAACCGAGGCTGCCGAACCTTCCGATGAGATCATCGGGCAGGAACGGGCAAAAAAAGCCCTCCTGTTTGGCCTTGAGATCCGGGAGGCCGGCTTCAACATCTATGTTGCCGGGATTCCGGGGACCGGAAGGCGGACGGCGGTAAAGAAGTTCCTTGACGAACTGGCGAAAACCAAGCCCCGGGCAGACGACTGGGTATATGTCAACAACTTCGAGAACCAGTACGAACCCGTCGCCCTCCGGCTCCCGCCCGGGCAGGGCACGCAGTTCAAAAACGACATCTCCTCGTTCATCGAGGGGGTGAAACGAGCGCTCCCCAAGGCATTCGAGAGCGAGGACTATGCGACGAAACGGCAGGAAGTATTCCAGAAGTTCGGGAAAGACCGGGAGGAGATCCTTGCAAAGGTCAACGAGAGCGCCGCAAAGCAGGGATTCGGGCTCCAGATGAGCCCGACGGGGCTTGTTGTCTATCCCCTCGTTGACGGTAAGTCCGTCACGGAAGAGGAGTTCGCCGCCCTCCCTCCCGAAAAGAAGAGAGAGATCGAACAGAAGCGGGAGATACTCGATGCCGATCTCCGGAACGGGTTCCGGAAGATACGGGACCTTGATATGAACGGGATGGAGGCGATCACAAAGCTCAACAACGAGATCGCGCTCTACGCGATTGGCGATCTCCTCGCCGTCCTGAAAGAGAAGTACGGGAAATACGGGGAGGTCGATGCATATATCGGGGCAATAAAAAAAGACATTCTCGAAAATTTTGGGGCCTTCCTTGGAACCGACCAGCAGCAGGCACCGCCCCAGTTCCCGCAGTGGCCCGGGAAAGATTCCGCCTTCAGGAAATACGAGGTCAACGTGCTCGTGGATAATGACGGCCTGACCGGGGCGCCCGTGGTGTACGAGGACAACCCGAGTTACCCAAACCTCCTTGGAAAAACCGAGCGCGAGGTCCAGTTCGGGATGGTGACAACCGACTTCTCCATGATCCGGGCCGGTTCGCTGCACAAGGCCAACGGCGGATACCTCGTAATTCCCTTGCCGGACCTCTTCCGGTATCCGTTCGCTTGGGAAGGGCTCAAGACCGCACTCAGGACGGGGAAGATCGGCATTGAGGAGCCGGGCGAGCGGGCAGGGTTCATCGTGGTGCGGGGACTCCGCCCAAAACCCGTCCCCCTCAACGTGAAAGTGATCCTGATCGGGACCCCGGATATTAACATGATCCTCCACGGGGGAGATCCCGAGTATCCCGAGCTCTTCAAGGTGCGGGCGGATTTCGATACCGTCATGACAAGGGACGATAAAAACGCCAGGAAATATGCGGCATACATCTGCACGCTGTGTAAGCGGTTCAACCTCAGGCACCTTGACCGGAGCGCCGTTGCCAAAGTCGTGGAGTACGGGTCCCGGCTCGCGGACGACCAGAAAAAACTCTCCACCCGGTTCGCGGCAATTGCCGACCTGATCCGGGAAGCGAATTTCTATGCGGTGCAGGAGAATGCACGCATCACCACCGGCGCCCACATCACCCGGGCAATCGACGAGAAGATCATCCGGTCCAACCTCATCCAGGAGAAGATCCAGGAATATATCGGGCGGGGGATCTTTCTTTTGGATACGGCGGGCAAAAAGGTCGGGCAGGTGAACGGCCTGTCGGTCATGGAGATGGGGGATTATGCGTTCGGGCGGCCGTCCCGGGTGACCGCAAGTATCGGGGTGGGGCGCGAAGGCGTCGTCGATATCGAGCGGCAGGCAAAATTGTCGGGCCCGTTCCACACCAAGGGGGTTCTCATCCTTGGCGGGTACCTCTCGAACCAGTTCGCCCGGGAAAAACCGCTCACGCTTACTGCACGGCTCGTCTTCGAACAGAGTTACGGGGGAGTTGACGGGGATTCGGCGTCCAGTACCGAACTGTACGCGATCCTGTCGGCACTCTCCGGGCTCCCGCTGAAACAGTCGCTTGCCGTCACCGGGTCGGTAAACCAGAACGGCGAAGTCCAGGCTATCGGGGGGGTAAACGAGAAACTCGAAGGGTTCTTCGAGGTCTGTAAAGCCAGAGGGTTCACCGGGGAGCAGGGGGCAGTCATCCCGGCAAGCAACATCCAGAACCTGATGCTCAAAGAAGAGATCCTTGAGGAGGCGAAAAAGGGGAATTTTACCATCTGGCCGGTCAGCACGATCGACGAAGGGATCGAAGTCCTCACCGGAGTTGCCGCAGGTGCGCGCCGTCCAGACGGGACCTTCCCGGAGGGAACCGTCAACTATCTCGTCGATAAGCGATTGCAGGAGATCGGCGAGACGGTCCGGAAGTTCCAGGGCGGGGAGAAGAAGGGGAGTGACTGATTGCGGGCAAGCGATCCCGTAACCCCGGTTTTTTTCAAAATGCAAAACCGGATCAAACGGTCCGGTTGTATTCCGGGGTTCCGGTCAGGGCTTTTGCGAGCGCAAAGAAACGCTCCTGCACCTTCCGGTCCTGCGACAGTGCTGAAGATCGCGCCAGTCTCCGGTTCTCGAAATACTGCCCCGAAATACCGGCGACCGCCGGGGAGAGGGCAAGGTACACCGGCGTCTTTGCCCCGTCTTTAAGAGCGATCCCAGCCATGCCGGGAAATGCGGAACGGAGAAGTTTCGTATCGACCACCCCGGGATGCAGGCAGTTGGCGGTTACACCGCTCCGTTCAAGCTGCCGTGCTATCACGAACGTGAAGACGATATCGCCAAACTTCGAGAGAGCGTATGCCTGCCAGGGATCATACTGCGGTTGCGCAGAAAGATTGCCCCAGTCAATCCGGGTGACATCCTCGTGGGCGCCGGAAGCGACGGTGACGATACGGGACGGGGCGCTCCTGCGGAGCAGGGGCAGCAGCAGGCTCGTGAGCAGGAACGGCCCGAGGTAATTGACGGCAAAGGTCATCTCGATCCCTTCACGGGTCACTTCCCGGCTCTTCCGGTAGGTCCCGGCATTATTGACAAGGACGTCCAGCCGGGAGTAGCGGGAAGAGAGATCCGCCGACATGGAACGGATCTGACCCAAGTCCGAATAGTCTGCGATCACAAGGTCCGGTCTTGCCATCCCCGATTTCTGCAGCTCCTTTCTGACAGCGTCCCCTTTTTTATCCGATCTCCCATGAAGAATTATCTCGGCGCCCCGTTCCATCAGTGCCGCAGCAGTTGCCTTCCCAATTCCGTCAGTGGATCCAGTGACAAGGATGACCGGTCCGGTCATGGTCGTCACTAATCTGCCGGTCGATAAGTAGCTTCGCGTAGAGTACGCCCTCCCGCCATCAGGTGCGATTATCCGAAGCAGGCCTGTGGATTCCTCTCCAGAAATAAAAAAGAGCAGGCAGGCTGCCTTCCAGGAGATATTGTTCCCGGTATGGGACTACGAAAGATATTTTCCAACCGTTTCCCGGGTTTTGTTATCGGTTTTTTACGGAGTAGCGTGCCCAGATAATTCCCTGTTCCAGGATCTCGGTCTGGAGGTGTTCAAGGGGGATCTGCAGGTTTGAAAAACCGGCTTTTGCCGGATCGAAGATTGTCGGATCCGGCCTGCCCCCGGCAAGGAACGGGTGGATGAGCACACTTACCTCATTAACAACGCCAGCCTGCAAAAGGACGCTGTTGAGCGTGCCGCCGCTGTCAACCCTCACGGTATGAACGCCGTACTGTCGTTCCAGATCGGTAAGTGCGGCGCGGAAATCGATCCGGTTCTCCCCCGCGCTGATCACCCCAATCTTCCGGTCCGCAAGGTACGAACGGTACTCCTGCGGAGTTGCCGCGGAACAGAACGCAAGCACGTCGCGCATGTACGGCCATTGCCGGATGGCATCCCAGCACCGGACCTTCCCCCGGCTGTCAGCGATGATCAGCAGGGGACGGGGATCCGGGGTACCTTCAGGCGGCCGGAACATCTCCTCGTGTTCCGGCGGCACTTCCAGCGCGGGATTGTCCCTGACCGCGGCAAGGACCGTTTCGCTCCCGAACAGGATCGCGTCGGGGTTCCATTGTGCGGCAAGGCCATAGTACAATTCGAGATCTGCGGGAAACCCGGTAATCCGCCCGTCGAGGCTTGTTGCGGTGTGGAGGATGACATCCGGTACCATGCATGTACAATGCCCAGATCCGTATAAAAGAAGGAGCGGTGTGGGGTGAAAATGGCGTGAACGGATAAAAAGGTTGAGGATATCCCCGCAGCATCCGGAGATGGGCGGCCATCACACATCGTCATCGGTCCCGGGCCCGTCCTTGTCCGGTTCGTAGGTGAAGATATCATCGATCGTAACGCCAAACACAGCAGCGATCCGGTACCCGAGCTTCAGCGACGGGCAGTACTTGTCCTTCTCGATGGAGATGATGGTGTTCCGGGTGACGCCGACCAGTTCCGCGAGCTGCTCCTGCGTCATGTCCCGTCCGGCCCGGAAAACCTTGATCCTGTTCTTCATGGCATCTTCTGATTTTCAGTACTTTCTGCTATAATACAGATAAAACGCTCCAAACGTAACAAGCAGGGAGATGACAAGCCCCCCAACGGTAAGACCCGCCACCCCCTTCCGCTCGTTGTCCAAAAAGGCCTCGCGCCGGAACTGGCAGTAATCCATGGCTTCCAGCTCGTTCATGGAGTTGATGTCCCTGATCGTGGTTGATCGTATCAGGTTCTCGGCTGTCTGGGGGGCCCCCGGGCGGTAGAGGTTGATCACCATGGTACTTGTCCCGTCGGAATTGGTGTACACGCTGCCCGTTACTTTCGGGCTCAGGCTCCCGCTCGTCATGAAGGAGTAGAGGACGACCGTGGCGATCGCCCCCACGATGATCGCAACCTCGAGGGTCCGGAGCGCAGCCTGCGACCGGACCTTGTTCAGCCGCTCGTCGCCGATCACTTCCCGGACGTTCCGCCGGCAGGCGAGAATGACGATCGCCCCGAGCGGGATCGCGATGACCGGCACAAGGAGGTTTCCCGTTGCCATCGACCACCCGGCCATTGCGGCGACAACGGTCGCGACCAGCAGGGCACAAGCGAGATAGGTGAGCCGTTTCATCGGTCATCCTCCCCGGAGGGGAAATATCCGCGTGCTGTACAGATCTCCGTTGACAAGGGTTTTGGCATCATAGTCGTACCTGTCGTTGCTGACATTGATCTGGTATTCCCCCCCGCTGATCTGGTAGGTCTCCAGCCGGAACGACCAGAGGTTCTCTCCCGCGCTCCCGTTCAGGATCCTCGTCATGCCGGTCGCCCCTCCGAAGACAACATCTCCCGAGAGGTTGCGGTTCTTCCCCGCCTCGCTTCCTTCCAGCGAGAAGTTGTAATTCGTCTCGAACGAAACAGGATAGACCTGGACGAGGAGGTCTTCACCGGGGGGGAGGCTAGTGGTCCCGGTAAGGATATACACGCTGTCTGCCCGGATATCGGGAAGAGCGTCGATGGTGATGAACCCCGTTCCCCGCGGCGTCCCGGTTGTATTCACAGGCGCAACGGGTTCCGGAACGGGGCCGATCTCCGCAGTCGCTGAGACTGAGCCGGCGGGCGGTTCGCTGCCGGACGGGTTTCCGGTAATTGTAAACCGGTACCGGACCGGTCCTGCCGCATCGGTGGCAGCCGGCAGGACGGCCCAGCGGTTGATCCCATCGATCCCTTCGGTGACGGCTGCAGAGCCCGCATATCCCTGCGGGCTTCCCGTATCGTTCGCAACTGCCTGCATGCTCCAGGCAAGCGGGGTGCCCGGTGCAAGGCTGGTCGTACCGGTGATTTTCGGCACGGTGGCAGCCGTCAGCTGATCGACAGGGTTGATCCGGATGAACGGCTGCATGACCGTTGTCTTTTTATGGACGTTTCCCGGCCGTGACATCCCGTCACCGAGCGTGAAGCGGGCCGTCGCAACGGGATCGCTGAACTTCAGGGTGAAGTTCTCTCCCATTGTCCCGGTCACGACGGAGACGGTGTAGTCGGCGGGACGCAGCTCCGAGATATCGACCTGCCCCTTCCAGCGGTTCCCCCCCCAGTCTGCCGGACTGATGAGGGTGTTGGTCCACACCGTTGTCCTTCCGGTACCGCCATCCTGCGGGAGGGATGCGGGATCCGCCGTCACATTGATGTCAAGGAATGTGTCCAGGGGAAGCGTCGTTGTCCCGGTGAGGATTAGCATGTTGTTCTCATCCACGTTCGCATCCGTGATGGGATCGATGGTGGTCGTGGACGGCAGGAACGGGAATTTTGGCGAATACAGGCAGATGCCGATGAACATGGTTGCGAGGAGTATGGCAGCGATGATCCCCGCAATGGTGAGATGCTTCTTTTTCATAGGAGCCACAGGTAATGTATTTTGTGCATTACGTCAAAAATACTTATCTTTTTCCATAATTAGGATCCCTGCCTGATTCACCGGATGGCGAACTGAGCCCAGCCGAAGATCTCCTGCCGCAAGAAATCCTCGCTGACCGTTGAGACATTGACAACGTACTCCATCTTCTCCAAACTCCACGCATCCAGGGCAAACGATTACCGGTTCTCTGTACCGGGCCTTTTGAGAACAATGGTATCGCCCCCTTCGTTGTCCATGAGGAGCCCGCCGGACGATGCGGCAGGCTTCTTTGTCCTGTCCTCAAAGTACGCGGGCAACACCCGGTAGAAGAGGAGCGTCCCGGCAGGGAGATTCGTCGTGCCCGATATACGGAAGATTTCACCCTGCTGCCGGTCGTTCGGTGGCTGTACGGTGATCGTGGGCGTGCCGGCTGATTTCGGTAATACAGCGGTCCCCGAGTATTAGAGCGGTGTGTCGGTGCCCCGGTATGTCCCGGAAAGGTCGAACTGCGCAGATGCTGACACGTCCTTCTTCCCTGTTGCGACGGTCATTGTGTAGGAGCCGGGCTTAAACCCGCTCGTATCGAAGACGAACCTGAAACGTCCGGCCCCGTCTGCGCCGGGATGGACCGGGCGGTTCGCCAGAACCTTGTCCTCGCCGGAGGCCCCGTACTTCCAGCGGATGGTGACCGGCGCCCTCAAGGGCAGGTGTGTTGTCCCGGAGACTACCAGAAGGTCGCCAACGGTCTTGTCGCCGATCGAATCGATTGCCAGTGGCCCGGCAGACTGCGGGGACTGCGGCGCTCCCGTGACCGGTTCTGCTGGCTTTTGCGCACTCGCAGCCCCAGTCGTGGCCGCTGTGCCGGGAGCGGGATTTTCATCCGGCATTTTATCTGTGGCTGTCATCCGGTCCCGCTCATCGTGCGGGGAGTCCATGTAACCTGCGATCACAAGGATCGCGATGGTTATGAACAGGGCAAGGCAGATACGCCTGATGCCCGATTTCTGATCAGTTCTCATGTTTTCTCCTGACGGGTTTTATGATAATCTCCCGTCCCTGCCGGGAGGGGTGTTGGCCGTTTTTTCCTCCATGCGGGCGGCGGAGGCGGACATCCCGCCGTCCGGCCGCTGCCGGTTCTGGCGGGGGTCGGAGTCCTGAACGTTCCGGAATCCACCGGTCACCGCCGCTTGTATTTCCTGAACATGTACCACACCCCGCAGCCAACGATCCCGATGACGAGCAACCCGAAAACGGCAACCATGGACTGTTCCCTGACCAGGATATGGAACTCGTCGCTCTGTTCGGTCTGGTCGGAGGTGATTTTGACCGTGATCTTGTACTCGCTGGCAACGATGTTTGCCGGGGGAGTGACCCTGACCGTGACGGTCTTCTTCTCATCGGGCGGGATGCTTACGATGGTCTTGGGGGTAATCTCCGCCGTCCATCCTTCCGGGGCCTCGACATCGATCTTCACGCTGGTCAGCGGCCCGGCATCCCCGCCGTTGGTGACCGTGACGGGGAACGTGACCGCGTCGCCCTTGTTCACCTCGTACCGGTACTTTTCCGCATAGAGGTTCATGTCATAATTCCCGCGGATCCTGACGCTCAGGTTCTGGGTATATACGGTCTCGGACGATTCTGCGCTGACCGAGAAATTGTAGTCGCCGGTCCGGACGCCGTAGGGGGGAATCGCCTCGATATCCAGCGTCTTGTCGTCGCCGGCTTTCAGGTAGATGTCGGAGATATCCGATCCGTCGGTCCCGCTCTCGTGGAACCGGACATACCACCCCTCCGGTGTCCCTGCCGAAGTGAGCCTGTAGGTATCGTCGCTCTTCCCGATATTCCGGATCACCATCACGTACCGCGGGTTCTTCCCGATGGATGTCGTGATCGCCGGTGATTTGACGACCAGCTCCGCGGCAAAGAGGGAACGTTCCAGCATGATGGTCCCGGCTTTTAAGGTGATTCCTCCCTTGATGGTCACGTCCTTTTTCTCGAATGAGATATAGCCGACCTTTGAGATCTTCATCGTGTACGTGTCGTCAGGTACCTGTGCGTTGACGCTCCCGTCCGCTGCGCTCATCAGCCGGATTGAGGGAGAGAACACGTTCTTCGGGACCAGTTCGATGGTCACACCCTTCACCTTCTCGCCCTCGGTATCGACGATTTTCATCTCGAGCGTCCCTTTTTCCCCCGCGTGGCTCTTCGATACCGTGATATACAGCCAGTACCAGCCGTCCCCGACATGCAGCCGGACCGTGTATTCTCCCGGTGGGGTGGCCGAACTCGTCTCGGCAATGAACGTGATGTTCTTCGAGGCGTACTGGTTGATCGCCAGTATATTGATCTCGTTTGTATCGTCGACGAACTTCATCTTCCAGTCCAGCTTCGTGCCGTCGAAGGTCTCGTACCAGAGCTTCCGGTAAATATCGGGGCCGTTGTTGGTGACCAGGAGATCGAAACCCACGGTCTCGCCGGCCTCGATGATTTTCCCGGGAACGTCGCACTTGATGATCATGTCGCTGTTGGGTGAGGAATCGACTGCCGTGGCCGGATGTATCAGGATGACAATCCCTGCCATGAGCGCGATGACAAATACCCGGGAAAAAAAAGGATAACATTTCGGGAGGCGGTTCGTGATCAATTCCTTCACCGGATATCCATCCTCATGAAACAGACATACGCCATCCCGAAGAACACTGCCGGCAGGATCAGGAGTGCTGCGAGGTTTGCGGCAAGCAGGGCAAGGATCCCGGGCAGGTCGAAATCCGTAACTTCTCTCCCCATGACCGTGACTTCTATCTCCGGGTCCTTGGTGTTGATATTTCCACCTGAAATCCCCCTGATGCCGTGGAGCAGTTCGCTCCTTGCCGTCGGGTTTGTCAGGAAGATGGAGATCCTCTCGTAATTATTGACCGGAGAGAACAGGTACTCGAGATTGATCCAGTCCATCTGCTTCTTGAAATATACCTCGCTCTGCTGCGAATAGGCCTCCCATGCGTCCTTGCTCTGTTTCTGGAGCTGGTCGGCTTCCTCCTTGTTCCCGCTCTCCATGGCTTTTTCCATCGCCCCGGTGTCGATTTTGGGCATCTCCGGTGCCGGGCCGATGACATGATCGACCACGACCGGAGACATGATCAGGGAGGGGATGAAGGCATACAGCATAACAAAGACGACGAGGGTATAGACAAGCGCCCGCCCGCTCTCTTCGCAGATAGTCGACATGAAGATGGCGATCGAGAAGAGGCCGAAGATAAGCAGGAATGTTGCGGCACAGAAGAGCAGGATCGGGAGAATTTCCGACGGTTCCGGAAAAATCCCGGAAAGCACCAGGAGTGCACCGGATATTGCCATGGTAGTCCCGAGGGCAAGGACAATCGCGGCAATACCGCCAAGGGCCTTACCGTTGATCACCTCGTCCCGGTACACCGGATGCGCCAGGAGGATCTTCAGCGATTTGCTCTCCTTCTCCTTGGTGACCAGATCGAATCCCATAGCGATGCCGAGGATCGCCCCGATCATCTCGAAGAGCAGTCCCATCTGGTAAAAGACGAGCAGCACCGAGGGCTTTGTTTTCATTGCGAGGTCTGCTGCTGACTGTGCCCCGCTTTCCTGTGATGCGGTCTTCTGGTTATAATTGTACTTCGTTATCGCCGAATTATAATCTGAGATCCCGGTCAGGATCCCGACAACTGCCACGATGAGCAGGATCGCAAAGACGAGGAGGAACTTCCGGCTGATCAGGTGATCGAAGAACTCCTTACGTGCAATGGCAATGACGCCGGTACCTGTCATGGACTCCGCCCCCGCTCCCGAAATTCCCCGCTGCGGATAATGGCCGCAGCGTACTCGTTGTCTTTTCTCGTTTCCCGAATTGTGTAATAATGCATCATCGGTATTCCTCCTTACCGGATATCCATTCTCATGAACCGGACATATGCGAGCCCGAAGAAGACGGAGGGCAGGACAAGGAGCGCGATGAGATTTCCGGCGATCAGCGAGAGGAGACCGGATTCATCGAAGCTGAGATCCGGCATGTACGCGATGGTAGCCGATAACTCCTGCCCCTGTGCATCGGTTTTCTGGAGCGGGCTCTCGATCATGGTGAAATAAAGCATGTAGCGGATCATATCCGGGCTGGTTAAGCATGTCGTGATCTTCTCGTAGTTCTTGGCCGGCGAGAAGAGATACTGGATGTCACGCAGCCTCATCTGCCGGTCCCCGTATTCCCTTGTCTGCTCGTTATACCGGTCCCAGAGATCCTGGTTCGGATCTGTTGCCGGGGCATCTGCCTGTGCAGCTGATCCCGAGGCATCGCTCCCGCTGCCCGGCACTGACGCCAGTATCTGGTCGGCAAGGACCTGGGGCATCTCCGGTTGCGGGCCGATGATCGTCTTCATGGCAAGAGGAGTGCTTACGACCGTGGGAACCAGGGAAGTTAAAATGATGAAGAGGACGAGGGAATAGATCAGTGCCTTCCCGCTTTCCTCGCATATGGTTGACATGAGGAGGGAGATGGCAAAGCAGGTGGAGATATAGAGGAAGGTAGCCAGGGCAAACAGGGAAATAAAGAGGAATTCTGATCCTTCTGGTACGATACCGGCGATGAGCAGAATACCGAACGCCAGCACAAGGACGATGATGAGGGCGAGGGCGATAGCAGCGATTCCCCCGAGGGCCTTGCCGTTGATCACCTCGTCCCGGTACACCGGATGTGCCAGCAGGATCTTCAGGGACTTGCTCTCCTTCTCCCGCGTGACGAGATCGAAGCCCATGGCAATCCCGAGGATCCCTCCTATCATGACAAAGAGCAGGCTCATTTTGTAAAAGACCAGGAGCACGGAGGGTTTTACGAACATGTACTCAAGGTAAGCAGGGAGCGACGATTCGCCGCCGGGCGAGGAAGATACGCTCTTCTGTATGCTGTCGTACTGCTTCACTTTCGCATGGTAATCCGCGGTCCCGCTGAGCACTCCCATGGATACCACAAGGAGCAGGATCCCGAGAAGGATCAGGAACCTGTGGCTCCGGATATGGTCGAAGAATTCCTTGCGGGCGATGGTAACGACACCCGGATCAGGCATGGTCCGGCACTCCCCCCGCCTGGTAATACGAAAGGAACAGGTCCTCGAGCGATACTCCTTCCTTCCGGATCCCGTGCAACCGGACACCGACCCTTGTACAGGTGTCGATAACTGCGTTGCTTATGTCGCTGCGGGCGAGAAGGGTCGCGTTCCTGCGGTCATCCGAATATGTGGCAGAGACGAGATCCGGGTGGGTTAATTCCGGTATCGGGTCCCGCGCCTCGATAACGATCGTCACCCGGGAGCTCCCGCCTGCCTGCAGCTGCCGGCTTAAGTCTTCCCACCGTCCCTGGGCAATCAGCCGGCCTTTTGAGAGGAGCCCGATGGAGGTGCAGACCCGGCTGACTTCAGAAAGGATGTGGGATGAGACAAAGACGGTCTTTCCTTCCTGCGCAACGCCGGAGATGATCCTGCGGTAGTCGGCAACGCCCTGCGGGTCGAGGTTTGCCGTCGGCTCGTCGAGTATGATGACTGCAGGATCGTTCAGCAGGGCATTGGCAAGCCCGAGCCGCTGCCGCATCCCCTTGGAATAGCCGCCTACCTTCTTTGTCACCCCGTCGAGACCAACGAGGGAGAGCAGGTCGGGGATACGCCTGTTGTACGTGCGGGCATCCATCCGGAACAGCCGTGCAAAATAGTCCAGGTTCTCTTCCGCAGTCAGCAGGGGGTAGAAGCCGACATCCTCGGGCATGTAGCCGATATGCCGCTTGACGGCAATTGGATTTGTCGCGACTTCGGTCCCGTTGATACGGCAGCACCCTGCCGACGGTTCGATAAGGCCGGTCAGCATCAGGATGGTCGTGCTCTTCCCGGCCCCGTTGGGGCCAAGGAGCCCGAAGATTTCACCGGAGGGGATCTCTGCATTGAGATCGTCAACCGCCGGGACTCCGCCGTACTCTTTCGTTATGTGGTCAAACTGAATCATGCTGGTTCTCCATTGTTTTCCTGACGTGTTCCGGAGGAGCGGGGCGGTCATTGCCCTGTGGCCGGGAAGGTCCCCTTATCGGTCCGGGAGATCTTTGCCGGCCAACCGGCTCTCCGGAAAATGGTGTCTTTCCGTTTACCAGGAATGCTGCAGTACCTGCTGCGATAAAGAGCAGGATACGTGCCCAGCACCTGAACGGTCTGTTCTTGACTGGCTTTGACATATGTAAATATATTGATATTTACAATATAAAATATCCTCCCTGTCGGTCCATGCATTCCTCCCTAAACAAGGGTAAAGTACGTGGACCCTGCCAGTGTCCCGGTCGTCGGATCCGCCGTCCCTGAATCACCGGGTAAGGAGACTACGATGACGACGTACTTCCCCGGAGCAAAGTCCTTTGTGTCGACATCCAGCGAGACGCGGTTCAACGTGCCGGTGCCCTTGGTCACCCGGTTGTTTGCCATAATCCCTATCTGTGCGTTCATATCAACTCCTGCCGGAGGTCTTCCCGTGTCCGGCATGACCTGCCAGAACAGCCCGGTGCCCTCCGGAAGGCCGGTAGTCCCGCTGACAGTGAACCGTGCTCCTGTTTTCTTATTGGAGACCGGGTCGAATGCGATGGTCGTTGCAGACGGGGCCGGCGACGAAGCGGACCGCCCCGTTGTCGCCGGTGACGGTACCGGTGTTGCCTTTGTCATGGATTCGGCAGCGGCAGGCTGCCCGCCTTTCTCGTTATCGATCATTGTTTTCTGCCCCTGCTGGTCCGGGGCCGGCCCCATACAACCGGCAATTAAGAAGGTCGCGATGGCGATGAGTATCACGACACAGATAAGGATGGGACCGAGTTTCTGGTGATGGTTCATGTTCTCCTCCTCACGATGGTCTGGATGTTCCTGCTCCCGTAAGGAATGCAGCAGTCGGTGTATTTTTTTCCGGATACTGGCAACGAGTGGCCCCTGTTCCGGCAGGGGTTTTGGCCGTCGCCGGGATGCCTGTTGTCCAGTCCTCCTGCCGGAAAAAAACAGCGGGTGTCTTCTCCTCGCGTGCATGGTATCCTAGTTCAGGGTGAAGTACGTGTATCCCGCGAGCGTCCCTGTTGCGGGATCCACGGTTGACGGGTCGCCGCTTAACGAGGCAACGATCACGACATACTTCCCTTTCCTGAAGTCCTTCATGTCAACGTCAAGGGAGATCCGGTTCGACCTTGCATCGCCCTGCATGACCTGGTTGTTCGCCATGATGCCGGTATCGGCCTTCAGGTCAACACCGGTCGGCGGGGTTCCCGGATCCGGGAGGATCTCCCAGAACAGGTTCGTGCCCGCGGGGAGGCTGGTGATCCCGGCGATGGTGAAATTCCCGCCGGCCTTCCTGTCGCCGATGGGCTTGAAGGTGACGGCCGCAGGGGATAATGGCGTCGCGGGCTTCTCTGGTCTGGACGGTGCCATTACGTTAAAGATGGCAGTCCCGTATGCCGGGCCGGTCCTGAAATCCCCTTTCGCCGGGTCACCGGTAACCTGCGATACGTTCACGAAATATTCCATGGGACCAAATGTCGATGTGTTCAGGTCGAAGGCCCACGTGTTGAAACCCGCCGTACCGCCGGTGACTTTCATGACCCCTGTCGCACCAGTAAACACCCCGCTCTGCGTACCAGTCCCGGGATCCGTTGTCTGTGGATTGAAGGACGCTGGGTAGACCTCGAACAGCAGTTCGGTGCCGGCCGGGAGATTTGTCGTGCCGGTGACGTCGAACCTGTCGCCGATGTTCTTATTGCTGACCGGGTCAACGGAGATGAACGGTTTTACCGTCGATGATCCGGCGACCATGCCGACGCAGATCGCGACGGCAATAATTCCGATGGTGATGATGATGCCAAGGATGAGTTGTCGGTTTTTCATACTCCAACAATGTAATGTTTTTTGTGCATTATGCATAAACTTTTTGGCATTATGCAAAAATTTGTGTGCATGAACATGGAGCAACAACCGCTCCGCTCTGCCGGGCCCGTGCAGGATCCGCTTCACAGACCGGATCATAATCCTTTGGATCAACGGCGGCTACCTCCCCACACTCTCCATTGACCCGCCCCGTCCGCGGGCTGCTGTACCAGTATCCGGAGCAGCCAGCCCGTGTCATAACCGGGTGTCTGGTAGAATGACTGGCGGATCCCGGCTGCCGCTGACACCGGATCCGGGAATTTTGGCTTTTCATTCCACAAACCTGATAACCGGAACCTCTTCCAAAAAATGAATAATCCGCCCGGACCTGTGGCACCCCGCTCAGCACCGTCTCTTATAGGTCCGGGCGGGCGGATTGATAAACATTTATATTGTAAATGCCCAAATGTTTACGCATGTTCCTGCCGGTCAACGATAAACAATTCGCGTTCTGGAAGATGCGACGCAGCGGGATGTCCAATATCTCCATCGCAAACCTTATCGGGATAACGAGGCAGGGGGTCTCACAGGCACTCCTCATAATGGATGAGAAGATCGAAGCTTCGCTCCGGGAGATGGCGAAAGCCAACCGCATCCGGATCGAAAAGGTCGATGTAGAGAAAGGGATCCTGTTCGGGAGGTCCATCCCGTTCCAGACCAATGCTTATATCTTTGTCTCGGAAAAGCATGGCATGCAGGTCTGGTACGAGCATGACGGCGATTGCATCTCCTGCAACGAGTTCACAAAATGCATCGAGTTTATCTGGGACTTTGCTGCTGAGCTCGGGATAAAACTCGAAAAGACCCAGGACCCGACGAAGATGGCAGAAGAACTGCTCGCAAAGATCCGGGAGACCCGGGGATGACCCGGACACCGGAACTTGCCGGGCACGGGTTCGGCCTGTGCCGGAGACCCCCGATGGTCAGTACTATGCAGACAGGCATCTATTTCCTGTCGGAACCTGCCTGCGCAGGGCAGCCTGACAGAAGTAGCGGCGGATCGGGATCTGGTCGCCGGGGAATCGGATCTGTCCTCTCAGGGATGAGAACCCTGAACCGGAACCGGCAGCTCCTCTGGTTTACGCTCCTTGCCGGGCTGGTGCTGGCAGGAAACGCCATTGGCCAGGGGGCGCTCGGCTACATCACCTGGACCCTGCTCTCCAGTGAAGCCGAATGGCTTGTCCTGAACTTTATAATCGAGTTTTTTACCCTGTTCCTTCTCGTGTTCCTTCTCGCGGGCATTGTCCACTCCATCTCGTCAAAGAAAGACGGTCCTGCGTTGTTCTTTGAAGGACTTTGCGGGGCAAAAAAATACACCAAAACAATCGTTGCGTGGTCTGGAATCCTCGCGCTCACAGGTATGCTGATTTTTAGCATTTACTTTTATTCTCCCGACTGGCTGCCGCCTGACCACCCCTTCCTCCAGATCCTTGGAACCCTCTTTGGCACCATCCTCAACCCGCTTATGGAGTTCCCCTTCAACCCGACGCTCACGCCATATACCTTTTTCGACCCCTCACGCGTTGGGGGAATCCCGCTGGCATTCTGGGTATATCCCTCCGGGATCATGCAGGCCCTGATCTTTTCAGAGGTCAATCTGCTCCTGTTCATCCTGACGCCGTTTGTCGTGCCCTTTATCGTCCTCGAAAAAAAGACCCTCCGGGAGGCTGTCGCTGGATCGTTTAACCTGATGAAAAAGACCTGGGATGAGGTAGTTGCGTGCGCCGTTTTCCTCGGGGTTATCGTATTTTGTGCGTTCCTTACATACCAACTCGTCCAGGCAGCATCCGGGATAGTATCGCCATTCAATACTGTCACCTTCCCTCCCCCGGTCACGTGGATTACTCTTGCCCTCATCTATAATCTCGCACTTATAACCATTGCATTCGTCGTGGCAACAGTCGCAGGAATCGCTATGCTGGACCTCTACACCTCTGCAAAAAGCAGGCAGGTCGCCGTTGAATCCACGGAGCCAGCGGGAGTGGTGATCTAAATGCGCCTCATCTCCGGAATCGCCGATTCATGGCTGGGGTTGTGCCGGAAACCACCGACGGTACATGCCCTCCAGACGGGGTTCGGTTTCCCAATGGAACCTGCCAGCGAAGGGCAGCCTGAAGGTGGTGGCGGGGGATTGGGATCTATTCGCCGGGGAATCGGATCGGTCCTCTCAGGGATGAGAACCCTGAACCGGAACCGGCAGCTCCTCTGGTTTACGCTTTTTGCCGGGATTGTGCTGGCGGGAAACACCATCGGCCAGGCGGCATTCTACTATATCGAATGGAACCTGCGTATGCCACTTGACAGTATCACCTGGCGGTTTTTCATCGAGTTCGCAACACTGTTCTGCATGGTGTTCTTACTCGCAGGCCTTGTTCTGAGCATTCCGTCGAAAAAAGAAGGCCCTGCCTCGTTCTTTGAAGGGCTTGCAGGGGCAAAAAAATACCTGAAAACAATCTTTGAGTGGTCTTTTGTCCTTGCACTCGCAGGTTCGCTGCTCGTCATAATTTTCTCGTATGTTCCTGCCAGGTTACCAACACCTGAGTTATTATTCCTTTATCACAACGGCTTCGGGCATCTCGATTCTTTCCTTTTCAACACGCTCAGCCAGTTCCCCTTCAACCTGAGTCGCCTTCCGCCCTATGACATCTTTACCGAGATTCCGGGCTATAGAGGACGATCGGTTCTGTTATGGCTCTATCCCGGGTTCAGGGAGGCCCTGATCTTTTCGGCGGTCAACCTGCTCCTTTTCGCCATGACCCCGTTTGTCGTGCCCCTCATTGTTCTCGGGCATAAGACCCTTAAGAAGGCGGTTGCGGAATCATTTGCCATGACGAAAAAGATATGGCCTGCTGTGGCTGCCTGCGCGGTCTTCCTGGGAGTTATCGTATCGGGTGTGTTCCTTATGCACCTGCTCATCCAGGCAGCACACGGGATGGTCACACCACTCGCGACCTACTACCGTCCCACTGACACGTGGATTGCTCTTGGACTTCTCTATGATCTCGCACTGTTCAGCGTTGCATTTGTCGTGGCAACAGTCGGGGGGATCGCTGCGCTGGATCTTTACATTTCTGCAAAGACCGGGCAAATGCCCCAATCCTCCTGAACGGAGCCCGCATAAGTTATTCCGTATCTCCCCCCAACCAGACAGTCCCCGTTACAATGATGCCGGCAAATACCTGCGAACCGACGGTCTCTGTCAAGGGGTAAATGGAAGGAAGGGGGGAAGAATATTTTTATATTGTAAATATCCTTATGTTTACGTATGCCTCAATCAGTCAGCAACAATCCGTCCGGATTCTGGAAAATTGTCCTGCTGATTATCACAGCAGGCGCAGCGGTACTTCTGGTATCCCCCGTATCGGCAAATCCGGCCGGGGATCCCGGCGGCAAACCGGTAGTTACGATCATCGCGCGCGGGGATGGATCGTATTACCTGGGGGAGGAAGCATTTTTTTCCGGTGTGAACACTGATTCGGATTCCACGTACCTGTTCATGACCGGACCCAACCTCCCGGAGAATGGCGGAAACCTTGCCTCACCGTCCCGGAATGCGACCGGGGGAGATCCCGGTTCATTCACCGTCGTAAAAACAAAACCGGATACCACGTGGGACTATCACTGGTACACTTCCGGTCTCATGCTGGATGCCGGGTCGTACACCATCTATGCAGCAAGCCAGCCGAAAGCGAAAGACCAGCTGGCGGACATCCCCTATGGCACAACCAGTATAATCGTCAAAAAACCCTTCATTTTCACCAATATCTCGTCTTTTTCGGTCGTACAAGGGCAACCCTTCACGATCACCGGGACTACGGAAGGAAATCCTCCGGAGGTCCAGATCTGGATTATCGGCGATACCTATGTATCCACAATAAAAACACCGGTAAATTCCGATGCATTATTCACTTTTACCGCCGATGCGGTAATGTCGGGTAAACTCCCGGCAGGACAGAACTATCTCTTCGTGCAGCATCCGATGCAGAACAACCAGTTCGACATCGCTGTCAGCGGAGATTATGTCCGCGACGTAAACCTCAACAACGGTACGAACCTCTTTAAGGTCACCGGTCCGGGAAGCCTGCAGGGGAACGATGCGGCAGAGGCACTTGTCGCTGCATTCAATGAGAACGAAGCGCCTCGCGACTATACGGTGGACACCTATACCGTGATCCCGTTCCGGGTCGCTGATACACGGGGTTCAACCCTTCAGGCACCCGCCGACACAACCGTGCCGGTCCAGCAACCGACCCGGCAGATCCCGCTCCAGTATGCTGCCCCGATCGGAGCAGGCGCTCTGATTTTAGTAGGGTTTGTGCTCTGGAAGCGGCATTGATCGTTACTTTTTTTTAATCAGGTTTTGTTGAAACATTCCGTAAGACGTACTATCGAAGAGCCGGATACTCCTTGGAAACCGGAATCGTCGTTAAAGGTCATGCCTTTTTTAAATTTTACCTAAAACCCGGATCCACCCGGCCTCTTTTATTATACATATCATCGCAGGCCGCGAACCTGCCGGTATCCGTGTAAAACGATACGATGAGACAATAAATGCATCCGCTCATTGAAGAAATTGTACAAGAACAGGTCTTTTTATGGAAATGTAAGTAAGGTGATTGCAGCTTGGTATGCTTCCCGAGGACTCGCGTACCTCAGTACAACATACTACGTGTGTCAGCTTAACTGCTGGGTTCGGAATGAGACCAGGTGTTTCCCGACAGCTATGGCCGCAATCACCAC
>CAZNLI010000004.1:26684-68251 GCA_964574125.1 uncultured Methanoregula sp. | reverse complement strand
TATTATTTTCGTAGTATTTTTTCTGATAAAAGTACAATTTTGTATAGGATGCCGGAAAATCCGATCCCCGAAACGGGCGTATTTCCCTCAGAGGGAATGCCATGGGAAATGAAGATAATCTGGATCTGAATCCTGCGATCAGAACTCGGATGGAGGAGTGGTCCACGGGCTACACAGGGAAGGGGGATCTCCTACCCCTCTCCCGTCTCACGCACAATGGGGGTGAATAGCGGCACATCCTCTCCGATATAAATACAATAAAACATGGACCTCAGAAAATCCTGCGGAGGGGGGACCACCCGCCACGACTCGCGAGCCCCCCTCCCCCGGCCTTCACCGTCTCTTCTTCTTCCCATGATCCGGATATCCCCGGACATCCCCATGACTGCCGTACCCTCCCTGTCCACCGGGTCTCTGACCGTGATGCCGTTCATGTTCCGGCCGTTTCTTCTCCGCCTCCGGCGCACCCGTATCCTCCCCGCACTCCAGCTCTGCGATGATTGTAAGCGGGTCCTCCATCCGCTCCGACAATGCGGCGATCCGGAGCAGCCGTTCGATCCCGATGAAGTGCTCCGCCATCACCTTTGCAAGCGGCAGGAGCTCGATCGTTCCCCTCTCCGTCCGCTTCACGAGCCGGTGGGAGACAAGTTCCGGTAGCACCGGCTCCATGCTCCCGACCATCAGCCCGTTGATGCGGTCGAGATCCCGTTCGTCGCCGTCGCAGACGACGGCATTTGCCACGTACTCCTCGCTGCTCGCCTCGATATCGTGCTCGGGTGCAACCTCCTCCATCTCCCCCTTAAGGAGCCGGAGCGCCACCTCCTCCTCGGTCAGCGGGGTCTCCCGCGAGTAGCTGCCGCCCGGCTCGGCAAGGATGACGACCTTCCCGAGGTCATGGAAGTCCGGCCTTCCCGCACGCCCGCCCATCTGGGAGAACTCCTGCACCGTGAGCCACTTGTTGCCCATGGCAAGCGAGTCGAAGATCACCTGCGAGGCGGGAAAGTCCACCCCCGCCCCCAGTGCCGCGGTGGTGACAACCGCCATCATTTTTCCTGCGGCAAACCTGGTCTCCACGTCCCGGCGCTCCTGTGACGTGAGCCCGGCATGGTACGCCGCCGCCCGCATGCCGAGCGCCTCTGCAATCGTGTGGCAGCGGGCCCGGGAGTTCGTAAAGATGATGCTCTGCCCCCGGAATCCTTTCGACGAAGTCTTCTTGTACTCGTCGGTTGCGAGCTGCTTGATGGTCGGGATCTTCTGCTTCCGTTCGACGAAAAGAAGGTACCGCTCCAGCCCCACCGGCCGGTCATCGTACCGGACCAGCGTGCAATTCAGTTTCTTTGCAAGCGTCTTTGGGAACCCGATGGTTGCCGAGAGGTACAGGAACTGCGCCTGTGGCGCGAGGTACTTGAGCCGTGCGATCATCCCGTCGAGCCGGTGCCCGCGGTCCGGGTCTTCGAGCATCTGCACCTCGTCGATGATCACCGTGCCGATCCCCTTGATCCGCTGCCCGCACCGGATCAGGTGATCGACTCCTTCGTAGGTCCCGACAACAATTGGCGACTGCGGATCCCGGTCCCCTCCCGACCTTGTCTCGGGCAGGTTGATCCTGCTCACGCCGGTGAGGAGGCCGCATTTTGCGATCTTCCCGTACCGGCTGCTGAACCGCTCGTACTTCTGGTTCGCAAGGGCAACGAGCGGGACTAAAAAGAGCATCCTCCCCCGGCCTTCCCGGTAGTTCTTGAGCCCTGCCATCTCCCCGATGAAGGTCTTGCCGCTCGCGGTTGCGGCAACCACAAGCAGGTCTTTTCCGGAAAGCAGCCCCGCATCAACCGCGAGCTGCTGGACGGGCATGAGCGTATCGACCCCGGAGGCCGGGACAAACTCCTTCGGGAGCGGCAGGCTGGAGAGTTTCTGGGTCGCGAGCACCGGGTGCGGTTCGAGCTTGTCAAAGAGCGTCCGCGAAAACGTGAGCGTGTCCGGCTGCAGCGTTGCCAGGACCTTGTCGAGGTTCCGGTGTTTCTCCAGCAGGACTTCGAGATGGGCAAGGGCGTCCCTCCCGAGCCGGCCGGCCTGTGTTGCCTCGCGGCGCAGCTCCCGGCGGGCACAGTCCATGCAGATCCGCTCGCCCCTTGCAAATTCAGCAGAGTTCTCTGCCGTGAGCGGCGTGAACCGTTCGTCGAGCAGGCACATCCGGCAGGCATCCACCGGCCCTGCTGTGATCTGGAAACTCTTAAGGAACGACTCGAACGCCGGGTCGGGCTTCACAAGCCGCACGTCGCCCTGCCGGAGCTGGACGATGAGATCCTTTGACGGGGTGTGCTTGTACTCCTTCTTCCCGCCCCACTTCAGCCGGTACCGGACGGGACGCGGGCCTTTGGGCGTGTCGGTCAGTTCCGTGATGCCGGAACCACGGACATGTTTCCCGTCGTAAAAGAGGATCCGGTAGCTGCCTTTCACCGGATGGACAATGATCATCATGGGGCGATCAGGTCATGGATCGTGTACCCGATCCCTGCGCTCTCCAGCCGTTTTAAGAAATCCGTGAATTCCTCATCGACAACGACTATCGTGCATTCCAGCCCGTGGAATGCCGCCTCGATGACCCCCTCCCGCGCCCCGTAGAACATGTCGGGTTTCCTCCCGGCACGGGAAAGCGCGATGAACGCCTCGACACCCACCGCCGCGACAACGTCGGATCCCCGGATAACCTCGCGGAGCCGTTCCTGGTTCACCCGGCGCGAGCCGCCCTGCTGGATCCGGGGAACCTTGCAGACCCGGATACCTCCTTCATGGTGCTCGATGATCCCGTTTAAGCGGGCGACACCGACATCCTCGTCCTTCTTTGCATCCGCGACAACGGTTCCCATGGCAGCCTGCTTCTTTTTGCCGGCATAGAGCCACCCGCCTTTCATGAACACGCCGGCCTCGTCGCCGGCATGCAGGTCTTCGGCAGCGATTGCCGCCCAGATCGCCACCTGCTGGATGATATCGCGCCGGATGTGGCGGGCATAGGCTTCGAGCGCCTCGGAGTTGGTCAGGATCCACTCGACACCGGTCCGGGTGACCTCGTAGTTGCCCCGTCCGCTCGCCGCAACAAGGCCTTCATCGACGAGTTCGCGGATATACTCCGAGATCGCCTGCGGGGTCACGCCCAGTTTTGCCGCAATCTCCTGCTGCCGGACGGCCGGCTGGTGCTCGGCCACTTCCACGAGGATCTGGAGTCTTGTGACTTCGCGTTTGCTGCGCAGGATCGTGTACAGGGGATCCTTATCGCCCGGCGTCAACCCGTACCAGCCCCTGCCCTTTCACGTCGAGATGGGGGATCCTTTTTGCGAGCCCCTTGATGAATACCGGGCTGACCCCGAACCTGCGAGAGAGGTCGTTGATCGAACTGCTGCCGCTGGAGAGTTCTCCCTCGATCTGGTCCACGAGATTCCGCAGGTTCTCGTCCTTGGAGAGCGAGAGGTACAGGATATCGGAGAGATCCTGAAGGTTGCACTGGAAATTTGCACGGAACTTGTTGTAGGTCGCCCGGTATTCCCGGCACGGTTTCTCCCCGGGCCTTGGCATCCGCCACTGTTCTTCGACAAGGTTTCCCTTCTTGAGGATCTGGAGGCAGACGGTCACATCGGCAGGATTGACCTGCTGGCCGATCTCCTCCTCGGTCAGCCATGACTTGCTCAGCAGTTCGTAGACCTTTTTAAAGGAGGGATCGTTGAATGTCATGAGGAGCGGAACCAGCTCCACTGGATCGTTGACTATCCTGATATGTCCCGGCACGGCAATAACCCTATACTTATATCGCAGCGAAATTCAATAAGGTTTTGTGGTAATTTCGGGAAAGCAGGGCACGATCCGGGTCCGGGGAATTGTCCAGGGGGTCGGCTTCCGGCCGTTCGTGTACGCCAAAGCCCGGGAACTGGGGATCGCCGGAACAGTCAGGAACCTCGGGAGCGAGGTCCTGATCCATGCGGGAGGCGCCCGGTTCGACGATTTTGTTGCTGCACTCCGCCAGGGTCCCCCGCTTGCCCGGATCGATTCAGTCACCGTCTCCGATCTCGAAAGCCCGCTGCAATCCGGGTTTGCCATCCTCAACAGTGCCGAGGGCGCTCTCTCCGGTATGATCCCGCCGGATGTTGCGATCTGCGATGCCTGCATCGCCGATATCTTCCGGAAGGGGGGGAGGTACGAGAACTACTGGGCAACCTCGTGCACGAACTGCGGCCCCCGGTACAGTATTATCGAATCGCTTCCCTATGACCGGGAACGGACCTCCATGACGGCATTCCCGATGTGCCCGGCCTGCGCCGCGGAATACCGGGATCCCGGATGCCGCCGGCACCATGCCCAGACCATCGCATGCTCTTCCTGTGGGCCGGGCATAACGCTTCTCGATGCGGAGGGCAGGACGGTGGAATGCACCGACCCGATCCAGAGGACCGCGGAGCTGCTGGATGCCGGGCGCATCGTCGCCCTCCGGGGCATGGGGGGGTTCCACATCGCCTGCATCGAAGAATCGGCCGGGGAACTGAAACGGCGGCTCGGCCGGATCGAGCAGCCGTTCGCGGTCATGGTCCGGCCGGATGCCATCGAACGAATCGCCCGCGTACCGGAGGAGGAGAAAAACCTGCTCCTCTCGCCGGTGCATCCCATCGTCGTCCTCGAAAAGTGGGACCCTTCGTCCCATGCCGGCATCAGCAACCTCCACACGATCGGCTGCATGCTCCCGTACACCGGCCTCCACCACCTCCTCTTCTCGCACCTTACGCACCCGCTCCTCATTATGACAAGCGCCAACATGCCCGGGTACCCGATGATAACAAGTATCGACGTGGCGATGGCAAAACTCTCGCGGGATGCAGATTTTTTCTTGACCCATGCCCGGAACATTGTCAACCGGTGCGACGATTCCGTTGTCCGCGACGGGTACATCATCCGCCTCTCCCGGGGCATCGCCCCGAAGCGTACGGCAATCGATCTCGGCGACCGTGCGATCCTCGGCGTCGGGCCGGAGCTGAACGCAAACGCAACCCTGTACCGGGACGGATTTGCCGTCACCTCCCCCCATGTCGGCAATGTCCGGAACCCTTCGACGCTGGAGTACCTGAAGGAGACGGTCGCGCGGCTCCAGAGGTTCCTTGGTGCCCGAATCGATGTCGTCGCCCACGACCTCCACCCGCAGTTCCTCTCGACACGGTTCGCGCACGAGCTTGCCGAGGGGGGATCGATTATCCGGGTGCCGGTCCAGCACCACCGGGCCCACATTGCGGCCGTAACAACGGAGCCCTGCATCGGGATTGCGATCGATGGCGTGGGATACGGGGACGACGGATCGGTCTGGGGCGGGGAGATCTTCGCCGGGCAGGTGCCCGACCTTACCCGCGTAGCCCACCTTGAAGAGGTGGCGATGCCGGGCGGCGACCTTGCCACCCGGTTCCCGGAGCGGATGCTCTACGGCATCCTTCCCGGGGAGGAGATCCTCTCCATCCTCGCAGCCCGGGGGTGGTCCGATACCGGGCTCGGTGTCCTGAAACGGCAGGTGGCAACCGGGTTCAATGTGGCAGGAACCAGCAGCACCGGAAGAGTGCTGGATGCCGCCTCCGCGCTTCTCGGGATCTGCCGGGAGCGCACCTATGACGGGGAGCCTGCAATGAAGCTCGAATCGGAGGCGGCAGGCGGGAACCCGGAACCGTGGGACCTCATCACCCTGAATAAAGACGGGTGCGAGGTTCTCTCGTCCCGTGCGCTCATGGAGTCCGCGCTTGCCCGGCTGGAAGACGCCCCGGCAGGAAACCGGCAGGCGATCCGGGACATTGCGGCATCCTTCCAGTACAACCTTGCGCGGGGGATCGCCCGGCTCGCAGTCTCTGCCGCACAGAAGAGCGGCATCCGGACCGTGGCGCTGAGCGGCGGGGTTGCCTACAACCGCCAGATCCGGGAGACGATCCGGGGGGAGATCGCTGCCGCCGGGCTCTCCTGCATCATGAACCGGGAGTACCCGCTCGGCGACGGGGGCGTATCGTTCGGCCAGTGCGTGTACGCGGGTGCTGTTATGAGGGAAGAGCGGGGGAACTGACGTGCAAGACCCCCGGAAGGGTTTTTTGTTCCGGAGCACAAGGTGAAAAGAAGAGATGGACGCGGGAGAGAAAGGTACCGGGAGAAAGGAGAAGATCGAGACGCTCGAACGGGAACTCGCAGACCTCCGGCAGGGGCTCTGCGTTGTGCAGGATTTCTACAGCGAGCTTGAGAAGACGGCAAAAGAGCAGGACGCAGAAGAGGACGTCGACCGGGCGCTCTTAAAACCCCTGATTGCCGAGGACACCGAGTTCGAGGGGATCTGGAAGTTCCGTGACGAGATGATCATCCCGGACCCTGCCGGAACCGTGCCCTGCGCCCGGATGTACGAGTCGTTTACAGCCTACTGCAAGGGGAAAGGCAGGGGGGTTGCGGACCGTCCCTCGTTCGAGTTCCTGCTCGCCCGGATGGGCATGCAGCGTGAAACGGATAGCGGGTGCTGGCGGGGCTGCCGTATCCGGTAACGGCCGCAAAGGCGGTTCTTTCTCTGCCGCACAAACATGCGGCATCACGCAATCATCCCGTCTGCACGAGCCGCCGGGAACAGCGGGAACACCGGATAATACCCGCCACAGGATCCAGTCTCTTACCCACCCATCATGACCCATATCAGGATTACCGGGGACTCGGGCATTCCCCTGCTGGGATCGCTCTATTTTGGCGTCATCGACCGGGGGACAAGCCTCCTGCAGGTGCGCCCCTCGTGCGGCTGCAACCTGAACTGCCCGTTCTGCTCGGTCGATGCCGGCCCCGAATCCCGCACCCGGGCCACAAGTTACGAGGTGGAGCGGGAGTACCTTGTGGGTTACGTCCGGGAGATTGCGGAGTTCAAGGGGCCGGGGGTCGAGTGCCATATCGACTCTCCCGGGGAACCGATGATGTACCGCGGGATTGCGGAACTGGTCGCCGACTTAAGAAAGATCCCCGGGGTATCGATCATCTCGATGCAGACCAACGGCACGCTCCTTGATGCGGCATCGGTTGACGCCCTCGAATCCGCCGGGCTCGACCGGATCAACCTCTCCCTCCATGCCCTTGACCCGGATCTTGCCCGCACGCTCGCCGGGGTGCCGTCCTATGATGTTGAAAAAATCACCGAATCGGCCCGGGCTGTCGTAAAGAGCCGGATCGATCTCCTGATCGCCCCGGTCTACCTGCCGAAGATCAATGACGCCGAGATCCCCCGGATCATCCGGTTTGCAAAGGAGATCGGGGCCGGGAAAAAGTACCCCGCGCTCGGCATCCAGAAGTTCGAGCGGTACCGGTACGGGAGGTCTCCAAAGGGCGTGAAAGTCCAGAGCTGGTGGCAGTTCTACAACCGGAGCCTGCGGCCATGGGAGAAGGAGGCAGGGATGCGGCTTGTCCTAAGGCCGGCGGACTTTGGCACGGAGCGGCGGAAACGGATCCCGGACTGCTTTACGACCGGCGAGAAGGTGACCGTCGAGATCCGGGCACCCGGCTGGCTGAACGGCGAGATGCTCGGGGTTGCGCGGGACCGGGTCGTGTCGGTGCCAAAATGCGGAAAAGAGCGGGGCAACCTCCGGGTCAAAATTGTCTCCGCAAAGGACGGCATCTATATCGCCCTCCCGATCTGAACCCGTGCGGCACCGTCGGATCCGGAACCCGGGCCCCGGGACAATTGCAGCAGAAATGCCGCGCCCATCTGCCATGCAATCCGTCACCTATTAATAACGTCCTTAAAAAAATTTGTTCAGGAATGCATTCAAGCTCAGATCCGGTCGGGCGGACCTGTCCGCATTGCGGATCGACCGTGACTTCAGAGGACTTTTTCTGCCGCGCCTGCCACAAACGCTTCGAGCTCCGCGGCGCAGAGACGGACGCAACGAGACTTGCCGCACTTCCTGATAGCTCCGTCCTGAACCTCCGGAACCCGGCCCTTGCTGCCATCCTCTCGGTCTTCGGGATCGGGTTTGGCCAGTTCTACAACGGGGATCTTGCAAAAGGCCTTGCCTTCAACGCGATCTACCTTGCGGGCGCCGGCCTGCAGATCGCGCCCGGCAACTCCTCAACCCAGTACATCTTCTGGGTCATGGCCGGGATCTGGGGGGTTTCGTTGCTCGATGCCCCCCTCAGCGCATGGCGGATCAACCGGCTGGTGAAAGGGTTTTCCGGCCCAAGCCTGCTCTTCTGGACAGAGTTTGCGATCCTCGCCGGGCTCGCCGGATGGTATATTGTCTTTGGAACCGTATCGTACTGGACGGGTCTTGTATGCCCGGTAGTCCGGTTCTTCCTATGATGCGGTTCTTCCGGCCCGGTCCCCACAACAGGACTGGTTCCGGCATGCAGCCTCTGGGAAGAATGCAGTACGCAACCCTGATGTTCCGTGCAGGAGACTGATCTGTATGTTAAGCCGCCTCTTCTCCCGCCTCTCCGACAAAACCACGATGATCCTTCTCCTCATGATCCTGGTCTTTGCCGGGTGCAGCATTCTCTACACCTCCAACATCACGACAGTCGCGCTGCACGACCAGACACGGGATGAACTGGGCAATATCGCGACGATCATCGCCCAGGAGATCGACGGCGATACGGTGGCATCGATCCGGCCCGGAGATGAACAGTCACCCGGGTATGCAGTCCTTTCCGCAATGCTTGTCCGGTACGTGGAGAACCTGCCGGAGATCGAGAACATCTATATCATGCGCAAGGAAGGGACTCACGCAGTCTTTGTCGTGGACCCGGATAAGGGAGACGGGATCCGGACAGCGGCAATCGGGGAGGAATACCAGAACCCGACCGCCGACATGATGGCCGGGTTTTCCGGCACCTCGGTCGAGCATGAATTTGTAACCGACAACTGGGGGACAACGCTCTCCGGGTACAGCCCGATCCATGACGGTTCGGGTGCGGTTGTCGGCCTCGTTGGCGTTGATATCAACCAGGAACAGGCCCTTGCCCGGCAGAACCTGATCTCGTGGACGTCGTACATGATCATCTTCCTTGCAATCCTGATGGCCGTCTTCGGGGTGGTTGGAGTCGAACAGATCCGGTCCCAGATGATCCAGGACCTCTCCGACCGGGAAAAACGGTTTCACACACTGTTCGAGTCTACCTATGACGCGATCCTGATCCTCCGGAACGGTGTTTTCACCGACTGCAACCAGAGTGCGCTGCGTCTCTTTATGGGCGTCAAGAGCGGGATCTTGCAGAAGACCCCGGCAGATCTCTCCCCACCCGTCCAGCCGGACGGGAAGAAATCCGGCGAGACGATGCAGGAACACCTCCTGAAAGCCAGGAAAGGGGAGTCCCAGATCTTCACGTGGAAGTTCACGACGCTTGCCGGCAGCGAATTCGATGCCGAAGTGGGCCTCACCCGGATCGAGCTCGACTCCGAGCCTGCTACCCAGGCGATCATCCGGGACATCACCGAGCGGAAGCGGGCGGAGGATGCGCTCAGACAGAGCGAGCAGAAATACCGCATTCTTACTGAGAGTTCCCCCGATGCAATTTTCATCGTTGACGCGACCCACAAAGTCCTGTACGCGAACATGTTTGCATCCACGCTCCTTGGCGAAGGGATGCGGGATATTATCGGGCACGGGCGGGGATCGCCAGTGTCCGATCCGGGACAATCCGGCCGGCCGGACTTCATTACGCAGGTTGTTGCAACCGGGCAGATCGCCCGGCGGGAAGACCGGCTGACGAGCCGCAGCGGGAAGACGATCTGGCTTGACAGTACGTTCATGCCCCTGTATAACGAGGACGGGGCAGCGTATGCGGTGCTCGGGGTATCGCACGACATCACCGATCGCAAGGTTATGGAGACCCAGATCGAGTCCTCGCTCCGCGAGAAAGAGTACCTCCTCAAGGAGATCCACCACCGGGTCAAGAATAACCTGCAGGTCATTTCAAGCCTCCTCTCCATGCAGGCCAGAAAGACGAGCGATCCCAAGGTCAAGGACACGCTCTCCGACAGCCAGAACCGTGTCAAGTCGATCGCGCTCGTCCACGAGAAGCTCTACCAGAGCAAGAGCCTCGACCGGATCGAGTACGGAGACTACCTCTCGAAATTCATCACGTATCTCTTCGAATCTTTCAATGTCAACCCCGCCCAGGTCCGCTGGACGGTTGCGGCAAAAGACGTGTATGTCAACATCGACCAGGCCGTCCCCTGCAGCCTTATCATCAACGAGATGATAACAAACTCCATTAAGTACGCGTTCCCGCTGGGGCGCAAAGGCGAGATCACGGTCTCGTTCACCGCAGACAACAGCAATTACGTCCTCGATTACCGGGACAACGGCGTCGGCGTGCCTCCCGGGGCAAACCTGGAGCGTTCAGGGTCCCTTGGCATGCAGCTGATCAACGGCCTCACCAGGCAACTGGACGGGAACCTGACCATCGACACTGCCGCAGGAGTACACTATACGATTATATTTCCGCAAAAACATAAAGGAGAATGATTGCATGACAAAAGCTCGAATCCTCGTAGTTGAGGATGAATTTATCACCGGTGCTGATATCCAGGCCAAACTCCAGGACATGGGATATGATGTACCGGTTGTCGCAGATACCGGCGAATACGCAATCCAGGTGGCAGGCGAGCAGATGCCCGACCTCGTCCTCATGGATATCCACCTTAAAGGCGAGATGACCGGCATCGAGGCTGCAGAAAAGATCCACGATAAGTACTCTCTTCCCGTCATCTACCTTACCGGCCAGTCGGACGAGGCGACGGTCGAGAAGGCAAAGGTCTCCGCACCGTTCGGATACCTGATTAAACCCGTGGACGACCGGGCGCTCAAGATCACCATCAACATGGCCCTCTACAAGCATGCTCTTGACGAGAGCATGAAGAAGCAGGAGCAGACGATTGTCGCACTTCTCAACGCCACCACCGATGCACTTTTCATCATCGACCGTGACGGCAATATCCTCGCCCTGAACGAGACACTTGCCAGGCGCGCGGGAAAACGGATCCCGGATCTTGTCAAGACATCGTTCATGGAACTGATCCCGGGAGGAGCTATCTCGACCCGGCTCGCCGAGGAGATCCGCGACGGCATGGGAGGGAAGAGCAACCGGTTCGAAGAAGAAGCCCGGGGCAGGTGGTTCGACAATAACATCTACCCGATCGCCGACAGCTCCGGTACGGTCATCATGATCGCGGTGTTCTCGAACGATATCACGGCGAGAAAACGGGTGGAGATGGAAGTCCTCGAAGCAAACAGGAGTCTCCAGAAGGAGCGGGAGAACCTGCTCGTCATGTCATCGGCAATCGACACCATGGACGACATCGTCGTCATCACGGATGCAGTTGGCAACATCGAGTATGTCAATACGGCATTCACCAAGAAACTCGGGTATACCCAGGTCGAGGTTGTCCGGAGGCATATCAGCGAGCTCCAGAACCCGGGCGATCCATATGCCATCGACAAGAACGCGTTTATCGCGCGCCAGAAGACAGCCTGGAGCGGGAATATCACCCTGAAGAACAAGTATGGGATGAAGATCAAGGCGTCGCTCCGGAGCACGCCGGTTATCCAGGAGAACAAGCTGATCTGCCGGACGTTCGTGCTCCGGGAGCAGTTATAAGATAACCAGAGGGAGATTTTTTTCGCCGGTCCCCCCGGCCCTGTTTTATTGCCGGAACAGGCCAGTATGATACTGCTCCGGTAGCGATCCCCGGTTTTTCAAAAAAAAAGTGGGGGATTTCCCCCGCACCATCCCGTGGTTTTGACGTCAGGCTTCGTGCGGCACGTTCCTCTCGTCGCTGACAACCTTCCCGTCACGGAGCCGGACAATCCGGTGGAAGTACTCCCTGTGCCAGTCCTCATGGGAGACCATGATGATGGTCTGGTGCATGGAATGGTTGATCTCGTCGAAGAGATCCAGCACCATCCGGGAGTTCTCGGTATCGAGGTTGGCGCAGGGTTCGTCGGCAAAGAGGATATCCGGCCGGTTCACCATCGCCCGGGCAATCGAGACCCGCTGCTGCTGGCCCCCGGAGAGTTCGCGGGGCAGGTGGTCCTTCCGGTCGCAGAGGCCGATCTTCTGCAGGATCGAGAAACTGTCCTTCTTCACCTGTTCGTCGGTGCGGTCCTTCCGGAGCATGGCCGGAAGAGAGACGTTCTCCATCACCGTCAGGTCCGGTACAAGTGCATAGTCCTGGAAGACATAGCCGAGCTTGTAGAGCCGGAACATGGTCTGCTCGTAATCGGTGAGAGTTGCAGTATCGAGCCCGTCGATCACGATCTTCCCGGAATTGGGCTGGTCGAGGAGACCGAGCATATGCAGGAGCGTGCTCTTCCCGCTTCCGCTTGCCCCGACAATCCCGAGGAACTCCCCTTTCTCAATGGTGAGCGTGACGCCATCGAGCGCCTTTACCTCCACATCGCCCATCCGGTAGATCTTGTGCAGGTCGGTAATCTCGATCATATCAGGCCCTCATGGCACTCTGGATGTCCTCGCGCGAGACCTGCCAGGCAGGGACATAGCCCGCCACGATTGACGCAAGGAAGAGGATCAGGGAATTCATGATATAATCCTCCGGGGTAAGGAGCAGGTACGCGGACCATTCGGGCGTCACGATAGGGTGGGCTGTCATGTACAGGGAGATGCCCGCCGTGAGCAGCGCCCCGAAGAATATCCCGAGGACCGCCATGATGACAACCTGCATGCCGTACGTATGCATGATTACCTCCTTATCCACCCCGATTGCCCGGAGGATCCCGATCTGCCTGCGGCTGTTGATGGTCTTGATCGTGATCACGATGAAGAGCACGACAGTCGTGATGACGATACCGACAATGAGCGAGACCATGTTGATGATATCGAAACTCTGGAGGATGCTTCCCATGACCTTGGAGAGGAGATCCCCCGTAGTCTGCACCGTTTCGGCGACCCCGTACTGCTGGAGCTCGTCCTTGATGAACTTCTCCGAGTACCCGGGCTTTGCCCTGACGGTGATGTATTCCGCGTAACTGAGCGGTTTTCCTTCCACGAGCTCCATGTCGGACCATGTCACGTAGACCGTGTTGTCCGAAGAGGACCATCCGGTATAGTAGATCCCCTTCACCCGGTAATCTTTCTTATACCCGTTCGCGTACTCGATCGTGATCGAATCGCCGACCCGCACACCGCCAAGCGAGGGCTGGAACTCGTCCTCCTGCTTAATCGTGGGATCGCCGGCGACCGGCTTACCGATGATGACCTCTCCTGTATCGCTTTCTCCGAGGTAACTGCCGGCGATCATCTTCTTGTACAGGGGCGAGACGAACTTCTCGTCCGTGGGTTTGATTGCCTTCACAGACACCCCGAGTATCCGTTGCCGGTATTTGAGCGTCGCCCCCTTGGACAGGTGCGGAGTTGCCCGTTCCACCCCGGGCATGCCGTTGATGAGATCGAGCGTCGCGTCGAGATCGGTGACGTACTGCTCCCCGGTCTTCGGGCTGACAAGCACGTTTCCCACCTCGTAGTCCACGATCTGCGTGATGATGCCTTCCCCGATCCCATTGAAGAGGCCGGGTAAAAAGACCATGTTGGTGAAGCAGAGCGCGATGATCACGATGGTTAAGAGCACGCTCGACCTGCTGCCCCGCTGGAGCGATCGCAGGGCGAGCAGGAACGCGACCTTCAGCTCTTTCTTTCCCATGGGAATCTTCCGTCGCCCCGGGTCTTCGGCAGGTACCAGTACCGGTACCCGGCAATCCCGATGATGAGGATGACAACGAGGACTAAAATGATTGTTCCGGACACATCGGTTGGCGGGACCCGGGCGTTCAGCTGCCGGGTCATGGTATGCGTCCCCATGTCATCGGTGTACGTGATCGTGAGGTTGTAGGGATAGTTGCCTGCCTTGAGGCCCTCAAGGAGGAAGATTGCCGGCGCATCGTTGCCGGGCTTGATCCTGCCGATGAACGCTTCCCGCCTCCCTTCCGCCGGCAGGTCGATGACTGCAGAGACCTGTTTTGCCTCCCCGGTACCGGTGTTCTCGATCCGGATCGTGAGATCGAAGGGCACGCCCTCGGTCAGGCGCGCCGGGCTCGTATCGACCGAGACAAAGCCGAGCTCGGCCTTTCCCCGGACATCCACTTCGATGGTTTCGGTCTGGCGTGCTGCCGTCCCGTCCGGGAGCTGGTAATCGAAGAAGAGGTTGATCTTCTGCAGGCCGGTCGGCATCTCCTTGTCGGTGATGAAGTCAATGCTGACATTCCTTGCTGCGCCGCCTTCAAGATCGCCGAGCACAAGCGTGTTCGATCCGACTACCCCGATCGATGACGAGGTCGTGTTAATCGTGAGGACAACCTGGCCGGCCCGGAGCATCCCTGCATTCTTTAAGGTCAGCAGCACGGGGAAGTCCGCGCCCGGGTTCACGGTCTCAGGCAGGGTTTTGCCGACAACGAGCGTTGGCGCCCTGAGCACCTGGTTTCCTGCATTCACGTTCAACAGCACCGGGTAACGGACGCTCTTTCCGCCATTGATGTCAACCCAGACCTCCGGGAAGTAGAGCCCCTCTTTGGAAGGCGCCTGGATTGCAAAGGAGACGGTCGAAGACTGCCCGGGCCCGAGCGACCCGAACCGGCGGTACGTCTCCGAGAGTACCGTGACACCCTTTCCTTCAAGCACGATCGCATCGATCTGGACCGGGATATCGACGCTCTTTACGGTCGAAACGCCGCCACCCGAGGTACTTCCCGTGGATTCCTGGACTGTCGCCGTACCTGCAGTATTCTTAATCACAACCGTGATCGTCCCGTAATCCCCGGGCGCAAGAATAGAGGGCGTGACCGTATAGCTCTCGATAAAGACGGTCGGTTCATCGGTCTCCGCTTCTGCATGCGGCACAAGGACGAGGATCGCAAGGCATACGGCTACGGCAAGCCATATGGCAGCAACCCCAACCCTTTTCTTTGTAACGTGCATCTGGTCGGTCATAGATCTTCCAGCCATAATATTCTGTTTATTTTAGTTACCATTGGTTATTAAACTTACCCAAGGTAATTTTAATTACCAGAAGTTACCATTTTATAATGAGAACCATGCCAAAGATGTATCCCGGCTACCGGGAAGAAGTACGGAAGAAGATTATTGCAGAGGCGTCATCGATCTTCTTATCAAAGGGGTATTCGGCGACAACCATGGATGAAATCGCTGCCCGGCTCGGGGTGACCAAGGCTGCCATTTACCAGTATTACGATGGCAAAGCAGACCTTTTTGCGGCGGTTGCGGAATTCCAGCGGCAGCAGATTGCCGGGTTTCTCGACCGTTGTTTCACGGAGCCCGATTTTATGAGAGGCGCTGCCATCCACTTTGACATGCTGATTGAGTTCGTCGGCAGGTCGAAGGAAATATACTCGGAGATGAGCGTCATCGCACTCCGGGACAAGAAGGTGAAAACGATCCTGCAGGAAGACTTAAAGAGCGATATTGAAATGGTCCGGCAGTTCATCGAAAAACAGAAAGCCCGGGGTCTCATCCACTCCCCGGTCGATTCGCGGACCCTCGCCGTTGCATCCGATGCACTCATCAACGGCCTGATGTATGACGTGATAATCGGGATGGATCCTGCCGAGGCAAAGAAAGTCTGGCTTAATGTGGTGGACGATCTCTTCCGGGTTCATGAGGCCGGTTAACCCGGCTGGCTTGCCGGGCGCACGGTTTTTTATTGCCCGGTCGGTGCCGGTCCCCCGGCAAACCGGTACGCACCCTTCGGCACGAAAATCTCGAACCGCGCACCTTTGCCATACGTCCCTTTCTCGGCAATCGTCAGGCCGGTGATGGAGAGGATCTCGCGGGAGAGGAAGAGCCCGAACCCGGTATGTTTCCCGTGCCCCTCGAAAAACAGCATCGGCCTCTCGGCATCTGAAATCCCGGTTCCGTCATCCTCGAAAACGATTGTCAGGCCCTCCCCGGTTTCGTGGGCAGAGACCCGGATCGTTGTCAGGGCATCTCCCCCATGCTTGAGCGCGTTGTCGATTAAGTTGTAGAACACCTTCTCGAAAAGTGGATCGGCGAACACTTCGACATCGGCGCCATCCGTGATCACCGCTACATCCCGCATGGGCAGCGCACCTTTTGCCCGGACGAGGATCATGCCGATGTTCTGCCATACCGGTGCCCGGACACCCATGTCCTGGTAGTCCTTGGTGAACAAAATCTGGCGCTCGATCGTTGTCGCGGTGTTCATCTCGCGGGAGATGAAGGTCCCGGCTTTTTCCCGGTCGTCAAGGTGCTGCCGCGAGAGCTGCAGGTACCCCTTGAGGATCATGATCTGGTTCAGGATGTCATGCCGGGTGATCGAGGAGAGCAGGTTCAGTTTTTCGTTGGTCCGTAACAGGACTTCCTCAATCTTCCTGCGCTCGGTGATATCCCGGACGGTATCAAGCGTGGCAGGTTTCCGGTCCCACTCAATACGCCGCGAATGGAATTCGGTACTGCGGATCTTCCCGTCCTTCGTGACCAGCCGGAATACCGGGAACGGCTGATTGTCCGGTTCGTTCCGGAGCTCTTTTGCCTGCCAGTCCTGCATCGCCATCAGGTCATCCGGGTGGATGACTTTTTCGAGAGGTTCTCCCGTAAGTTCCCCGACCGGGAACCGGGCGATGGCGGCAAACGCGGCATTGCAGCGCTGGATCTTCCCGTCGCTGACGACAAGGATGCCATCGCCTGCGAGGTCGAAGAGCTGCTGGTACTGTTCCCGGCTTTTCCGGATAGCGCGCTCCAGTTCCTGCATCTCCGTCCGATCGATAAGCGTGGCAATGCTCTTTGCAGTCCCCGGTATGAGCCCGACAATGATCAGGATGTCTATCTGTTTCCCGTCCTTTGTCAGCAGGCGGGATTGATACTGCACCGGCGGCTGGCTGCCAGTCTGGCGGCGCATTTTGTGGTACTCCTCCATCCGCAGGACATCATCTTTGGGAGCCACCAAATCCGTCCATTTCATTGTTCCCTCAGTTTCCGTGCGGGAATACCCCGAGAGCTCTTCGAACCGGCTGTTAGCCATGGAGATTGTACAGTCCTCTTCAATCTGGACTGTCGCGCTGCCGGTATGCTCGAAGATGGTCCGGTACGCTTTTTCCGACTGCCCGATCCGGATCCGCTCCCGCTTGCCGCGCTGGTATATGAGCGAGAACGATACCAGGAAGGCAAGCAGGAGGAGCGTCCCGAGGATCTCCGGGAGCGCTGCGGCATACAGCTTATGGTCCCAGTCACGGGCATCCATGTCCATGCTGAAAATGGCAATCATCCTGCCCGTGTTCCTGTCAACTACCGGAACACTGGTGCTCACCCAGGTTCCCCATTCGTCGGTATATGGCCCGTTGATATATTCCGTCTGCCAGCCGAAGATGGTGTCCAGTACACCGGTCTGGCTTGTATAGTCCTGTCCCGGGGGGGAGTAATCCTCAGATTCCGGGGGTTCGGAATCGACATAGAAAAATAACCCGCCGTCCCCCCGCTGCCCCATCAGGTACGCAAATCGTATGGCAGGATCCGCCTGACGGATCCGGACCAGCTGGTCCTTTAAGGCAATATACTCCGGTGAGACGAGGTCTTCAGGAGAGCCGTGCAGGGACTCCACCATTGCAGGATTGATATTCTGGACTGCAATCCTCGTGTCGGTAAGGAGATCCGCCCGCAACTGGGCATCTTCCTGCTGGACCGCAAGGATGGAGAGCGCAGAACCGGCAACGATGATGATGACTGCAAGAGAAATTGCCAGCCACCGGTCCGGTTCCCATTTCATGGATCTGCTTCCTTCCAATGACTACCGGCGGGAATACGGTTGCACCCGCGTGATGGGCCTGAAAAGACTGATATCCCGATTATAAATTGTTACTGGCAGCCGGTTGTTAAATCTACCTTTTTTTCTGCCGGGTGCATGATTCTCCTGCTCCCCCCTCCCGATCGGGGGTACCGGGCTGCCGGTCTTCCGGGAGACGCGGGGGTCATGATGCGAGAAACCCGATCCTGCGTCGGCAGGACCGGCCCTTGGTTTTATGGCGGTGTGATTAAACACGTATAACAATAAAAAGAAAAAGATTATATTTGATTATCTTTTTTATAATATATTATGGCAGAGGCATAGGTTGTTATTGCAATTATCGCCCAGGCTGTGATCTCGACATTTTCAGGGATTGCCGGTGCAATCTGCGGCTTTTTCATCACCACAGGGATCCTGATCTGGGGACTTTTGGCCTATAATGAGGGAGGATATATCGCAATTCGATCGGCAAAACTCACCTTCGCCTGGTTCATTGCAATCGTGATATTCTGGTACCTTATCGATGCATACATATTCCTGAAGGTACGGTCCCGGACACAACACTGAAACACATTCCTCCACCATGGAATTGTGCAAAAAGGCTTGCTGATCGCCTCTTCGATGTTCACGCCATTGAATGCGGCAACGAGTGTTTTAATTAATTCCCGGGCAATGATATCTGAACAGGTAAATATCTCCGGGGGATTTCCCTCCGGCCGGATGTGACGGACATGCCCGAACGCAGTGCGGACGGGATGAGACAGGCGAGGCGTGATCTTGCGATGGCAAAACAGGCCCGCGAATCCGGCTTTTATGAGTGGTCCTGCTTCATTGCCCAGCAGGCGGCAGAGAAAGCAGTCAAGGCGGTATACCAGTCCAAGGGGGTTCTGCGATCGGGCATGGTATAGGTCCCCTGCTGCGGGGGCTTGAAGACAGGGTACCACCACCCGGTGATATTCTGAAAGCAGCAAAGCAGCTGGACGGGTGTTACATCCCCTCGCGGTACCCGGACGGGATGGCCCAGGGAACACCGGCCGACTATTTTGATAAGGAGGACGCAGATGGCGCGATCCGCAGTGCTGGAGAGATCCTTCGGTTCTGTGAAGACGTTCTGGCTTGACCGGGAGTACGTCCTCCGGCAGCTTGTGGCAGCGGTAGACGCACTGCGAACAGATCGCAATGTCGTGAAAGTGATCCTGTTCGGATCGTTTGCAAACGATCGCGCCGTCCCGGGCAGCGATGTGGATATTCTCCTTGTCCTCCGGTCCGATCCCCGCAGGTTTATCGATCGGATACCGGAGTATCTCGATGCATTCTCCGACCTTGGGATCGGCGTAGATGTATTCCCCTACACCGCGGACGAACTGGACAACCCGGTGGCAAAGACCGCGCTTGCGACGGGGAAAGTGCTGTTCGAACGCGTTCCTCAGTGATCGGTATTACACGAAACCAGTTCAACGGACCACCGCACCGTGCAGATCTGTTGCTCGGGAAAGTGGCCCGGTAACCTCCCCGAATACGGTCCCGGTTCGCAATCCGGTGCCGGATCGGTCCTGACCGGAATGCGTCTGAAAATACTCAGATAAAAAAGAGAGAGAGGGGGTTTACCCGAACAGGGCGCCAAGCCCTGCCATGCCGCTCTCTTCTTCTGCCTTCTTGTCTTCCTTCTTCTCTTCCTTTGCCGGGGCTGCTGCGGCGGCTGCTGCCGCTGCCGGGGCTGCCGCTGCTGCAACGGCAACCGGTGCTGCTGCCTTGCTGATTGCCTCTTCGATGTTCACGCCATCGAGCGCTGCAACCAGTGCCTTGACACGGGAATCGTCAACCTTTGCGCCTGCGGAAGTCAGGACTGCCTTGACTCCGTTCTCATCGATCTTCTTGCCTGCCTTGAACAGGAGAAGTGCTGCGTAGATATACTCCATTGTAGTTCACCTCAGTATCTTCAATCTCATTTCACGATGTTCTTCAGCGCGAGGGTCTCGCGCTGCGCTTTACCGATAATCGCATCCACGACGTCTTTCTCGTAGATTGCCGCTTCGACTGCAAGACCGCGTGCATCGCGGACGGCCTTTGTGATGATGGGCGCAATCGTCTCCTTCGTCGGGATCGCCGCGTTCACGGACAGGTTGAATGCCTGCTGCGCCGCGAGCTGGATCTGCGCAAGGACTGCGTCTTCATCGATTGCAAGGACGGACGGCTCGTACACGTCGCCCTCGTAGAACGCCGCCTGGAGGGCCAGGCCGACGTCCATGGGCTTGATGTCCATCTTGATAAGCACGTCGGCAACTTTCTTGCTGATGACCGCGCCTTTCTTGACGATCGTCTTCGTCTCGCGGATCTTGACCTTGCCGCCCTCAATCGCTGCGGGGATGCCTGCCTGCTGGAGCTCGCCCACGATCGGGCCGGGCTTGAACGAGGTCGGGCCTTTCTCGACAACGATGTCTTCGGGTGCGGTCTCGCCGGGCTTGGCCGCCATCTTGGTCTTGGTCTTCTCGAGCGCCTTGAAGAGCTTGAACGGGTTGTCGTTCGTGAAGATCATCGCGGAATGACCGGAGATGTACTTGTCAAGCACCGCTGCCTTGCCGCCGATCTCGCCAAGCGCGTGGGAGATCAGCGTGTTGCGGACGACCTTGATAACCGCCCTGCCGCGAAGGTTGCGCCGGATCTGCTGGACCTGTGCGGCGGGGATGCCGTACATGTCGACAAGCCCGATCAGCGTGTACTTGCCGGCGTTTGCCTTGATCTCCTCGATCTCGGTCTTCTTCCAGGCCGGCAGGTGGTGTGTATACAGGGGCATTTACACCAGCCTCACTGCGGGACCCATTGTGGTCTTGACGTAGATCGACCGGATGTTAAGCGGTCCCTGTTCGAGAACAGCTTCGATCCTTTTCATGATCGCTTCGATGTTCTCGGCAACCTGCTCGGGTTTCATTGCCGTCGATCCGACCTTGGTGGAGAACACCGTCTTGTCCTTGGTACGGATCTTGACGGAGTTGCGCAGGCGTTCGACAATCGGACGGATATCCTGCCCACCGGGGATCGGCATCGGCATCCTGCCCCGCGGACCGAGCCGGGGACCAAGGAACCTGCCGACCTGCGGCATGACTGCGGTCTCCGCAAGGAAGAACCGGTACTTTGCGGCGACCCTGCGTGCTTCACGGGGCTGTCCGCCGAGCTTCTCGATCTCTTCGGGGCCCATGATCAGGTCGACCTTTGCATCCTTGGCCTGCGTGACGATATCGCCTTTGCCGAGGACGCAGATGCCGATGTTCTCACCGGTGCCGTTGGGAAGGAGAATCGTCTCATCGATACGATTCTTCGGTTGCGCCATGTCGATATTCTTGAGATTGATGGTGATATCAATACTCTCGGAGAACTGTCGCTTAGGCGCCTTTTCGAGAGCCGTTTTTACGGCTTCCAGTATTTTGGCCTTTTCAACCATCAGCTACCTCCATAGTGATGCGACCGTTGTTCACGATCTTCTATGGGTTCTTACAACGAACGAGTTACTTGATGGCGCTGTCGTACTTGCCTTCGCTGATTGCAACAAGCACATCCTTGGGCTTCTTGCCATCAACGGTGACGCCCATGCTGACGCACGTGCCGACGACCTCTCTGACAGCGGTCTTCAGCTCGTAGGAGAGCATGCCATCGATCTTCATCTTGGCAATCCGGACAGCGGCGTCAAAGTCAAGGTTGCCTGCAACCTTTGTGCTCGGTTCCGACGAACCCTTCTCGATACCAGCCTCTTTCTTGATGAGCGCCGACGTGGGCGGTACGCCCACCTCAACCGTGAACTGCTTCTTGTCGTCGACCGTGACCTTGACCGGGACCTGCATTCCGTTGAATGTGCCGGTCTTCTTGTTGATCTCGTCGATGACGGCCTTCACGTTGATACCGAGTGGTCCGAGCGCGGGCCCGAGCGGCGGACCGGCCGTTGCCTTTCCGCCGGGTACTAAAACCTCAACCACTTCTGCCATTGCTGTGCTCCATGCCGTCCCGTGATAACGGGCACTAAGCGTGGGTCTATAAAATTAGGTGTAAGGGGTGATAAATGTGATCTCCTGCGGGGATCCGGGGGACTGAAGCGGGGGTACCGGATACCAGACAGAAATTGGCAGTGCCCGGGCTGATGCCTGATCGGCAGATCGAAAACATTTGTACCTGCCCGACCCCCCTCAACCATAATTCCCGAGCCAGGGACTTTCTCACCCGTAAAACCGCAGGAAAACCGGGTGGAAATCCAACCGGGCTTAGGGGGGTCGGATGGGTACATTCACCGGTTGGCGGCACCCTGCAACCCGTCCCGGCCGGAAAATTACCGGGAGAGCGCCCCGTTCTCCACCCGCTTTCCGCCGGAGGTCGTTTACCCTTCCGACCCCCACTGTGCAACGGTCCCCGGCAAATGGAGGGAAAACCGGTTCCCTCTGTTCCCGTTGAACGGGATGGATCCTGGGTTACCGGGCGCCGGCATTCTCTTCCCATAACCCGAACGCGTTGCCCTCCGTATCCATGCAGTTTGCAAGGTATCCCATGCCGGGCACTGCCATCTTTTCCGAATACACCTTCCCCCCGAGTTTCCTGACCTGTTTCATCGCGTCATCGATGGATTTCACGCCGAAATAGTTCATCATGCGCTGCGAGGGTTCCATCCGTTTTCCCATGCCGCCGCCGACACCCGGTGTCCCGTCAAGGTTCGTCGTGGTGATAAGGTTGTACTCCATCCCCGGGAAGGACTGGTATTCCCATCCAAACAGCGAGGAATAAAACTTCTTCGCCCGTTCGATATCTTCCGCAGGAACATCAAAATGGACAATCGATGACATCCGATCATCTCCAAGCCTGATCAGGTTGATGGGGATGATAATGATTTGCCTCTCCACAACTGCCATATTACCGTCAGTCAGAGATCCTGACGCCCGGACGTCTCTTACTGTCAACGACAATTATTTTATCAGCAGGATTACCGAAGGTTGTCGTGCAGGCACCAGACCCGATACCGGTGCCGGGAGTTCTTCCATATGCAGGAAATCATCAAAAAAATGATCGCGGAGGCGATGACTGCCCAGCACGCCGACGTGAACCAGATTAAGAAGAAGCGGGGGCAGAACTTCGTCATCGATGACACGAAGGTTTATGTCGATGCCATCAAGGGCATGAAACCGGCAGGAACGCAGAGCAAAGCCGTCTTCTCCCTGCATACCGACTCGGTCAATGCCCATTACACCATCTTAAGGAGCCTGACAAAAACCATCCGGCCTGAAGATGATCCATATGTCGAGCACTACCAGACCCCGGTCATCATGGAAATGCTCTGCGATGAGGACCTGGCTTTTAAAAAAAGCGTGGACGCATTCGTAAATTCTGTAAAAAAAGCCGAAGCCCTGATTGGTAAAGAATCGGCGAGGAGATATGCCGGATTCTATGGTCCCACATGCGTTGTCGACTTTGCCCTGATACCGGGCAGCAGCAGCAACATCGTCAACCAGATCCTCAGGACAACGGACATTCCCCTTGCACACAAGCAGGCGATCCTTGCCGCGAAATCATGGGGGATGAACACCTCGTACGGCATCGGGGATGTCTTTGCCCACACCCTGGAAAACGGCACAACCCTTGCCGATGCAGTGCGGCAGGAAATCGCCATGATCCAGTCGATCTACGCTACACCGGTCGAGGCGCAGGCACGGCTCATGGACAGCGTGGGGCAGTCCTCGTTTGACTGCCGGAAGTACATGAAAGACTACCGGACGAAGATGAAGAATGCTGTCAGTGCGGCACTTGATGAAGGAGTCCATTATGGCAACATTGTGACAGTTCCGGCTTACTGCGTTGGCGATATCGCGCACCACATAGCCCAGTCCACATACAACATGTGCAAGGACGACGTGGTAATGGCGGTCATCGATTCTGTGACCGAAGTCATGGACAAGACTCTTGCGGCGGCAGCCCCGCATATGAAGACCATTCAGGAGCCGCTGTCCGTTGCCACCGGTACCTCGGCAAGCGCAGCGGAGTATATCCTCGAACTTGACGGCTTCAATGCAATTATGGTCGTCGATATGCTGACCAAGAGGTACCATAATTATGTCCAGATCTACCCGAAACGGGGGGCGGCCGTCGAACTCCACAACTGCGACTTCATGGACATGATCTACCGGGGCTGGAAGATGGTCGACAAGGCCCGGAGAATGCAGAATGGAGAACCGGGGCCGCTGGTGCCGAAAATCGCCGGGTTCGATGTCGATCTTTCCCCAATTCACGAGAACGACGTCCTGATGAACCCGCAGCGGTACGCCTATCCTGCCTGCGCAATGACGGTTCGGTTCTCGGCCATGATGCGTCTTGCCGATTACCCGTGTCTCCTGACAAGCGAGCCGGTGACGGCGACCCTCATGACCAATATCATCGCGCTCAACAAAGAAGCTCCTGCTGCGCCGGCTCGGATCTGCAAGGACTGCGCATCCGCAGCCCTCATGGATTTCCGGCACTGCTCGTGCCAGTGGAAAGAGGCTGCCTGAACGACAACCAGGATCCACTTGAATGCCAGAAGGCGGTTCACCGGGGAACATGTTCCCTCCATCCACAACCGTTTCGGACCCACCGGGCATGGTGGCAAAAATTACAATTCCGCCCTGACCGGCATGATCACGGTCATGATCCCGCTGTACTGCAGGCGCCGCTGGACGGCAAAAGCCGTCTCGTTGTGCAGGATCTTCTGGAACGGGTTTTCGTGCCTGAATACAATCTGCCCGGTGAAGAACGCGGAGTTTTGGAACTCCTTTGCAATGCCCTGGCAGAGCGGCACCGCCGTCTCCACGACATCGGTCCCGATATCCATCCGGTAGTCGGCGGAAAACCCCATCTCACGGGCAAGATCCACGTATTTTTCCAGGGATTTTCTCGTAGATTTCGAGAGCGCTTCCATCTCGGCAGCGCCCTTGAATGTCCCCGAATCGACAACGGCAATCGAGACAAAGATGAAATTTTCATACACGTTGGGAAACGTCCTGATGATCGAATAGAAGGTGTTGATGCCAAACCCATGGTACCCGGAGACCAGCTGGACTGCCGTCATTTTATGGGGGTTGACGGGGTCGGTGTTCTTGACGCCGGTCACCGGCTCGACCGTAAGCAGGGTATCGAGTTTCCGGAGCCCTGCGGTCACTTTCTGGTAATGCCCGTGGATTAAGAAGCAGAGCCCGACAAGGGCGGAAGTCAGGAGGAGCGTTAACCAGCCCCCCTGCCCGAGCTTTTCAAAAACAGTGACGGCAAGGATCGTGCTGCAGAGCGCAAGGCCGATAAGGTGGACCGGGATATGCCGCTTCCAGTCCTTTTCGGCCGCCCGGTTCTTCCAGAAGAACCGGGACATCCCGTATTCCGAGATGGAGAACGTGAGGAAGACATTGATGGCATACATGGTGATCAGGATGACGACCGATCCCCGCGTAAAGAGCATGACGGCGAGTGCCGATCCGCCCATGAGCAGGATGCCGTTCGTCATCGTGAGGCGTTCCGAGAGCAGGGCGAACGAGCGGGGGAGGTACGAATCGATCGCCATGTTCGCCATGACCCGCGGGCCGTCGATGAAGCCGGTCTGTGCCGCAACAAAGAGCAGGGCGGCTTCGGATACTATGGTGATGAACGCGAGAACCCCGCCGAGCGGCCAGCTGCCAAAGACATTGCCCGCGAGCACCGCGTTCAGCGTCTGTCCCGGCACCGGCCGGACATTCCAGAGAAGGTAGCAGGCAAAGAGGCCGGCCGAGAGTATTGCAAGCGAGAACGCCATGTACGCCATCGTGCGCTTGCCGGTCTTCACCTTGGGCTCGCGCATGATCTGCATCCCGTTTGCGACCGCTTCGATCCCGGTGTAGGTGCCGCCGCCGAGGGAGTAGGCCCGCAAAAAGATCGCCAGCACCCCGATGACGCCGATCGCTGCAAGGTCGGCCGAAAGCCCTGCCTGGATCCCCTCGGCTGCCGGGCCGATCTGCGGCGCATGGGCGAGGAGTCCGTAGCCGAGCAGGAGGATGTGGGCGGCAATGAAGATAAGGAAGATCGGGGCGACGGTAAGCACGGACTCCCGGACACCCCGGAGGTTGATGACAATCAGGATGAGGATGAGCAGGCAGGCAAACGCGATCTTATACGGCTGGAACGGGAACGGCAGGAAGGAGAAGACCGCTTCGCCGCAGGCGGCAATGGAGACCGTGATCGTCAGCATGTAGTCGATGAGAAGCGCGCTCCCGGAGACGACCCCGGCCTTCTCGCTGATGGTGTGGGTTGCAACGATATAGCCTCCGCCCCCGCCGGGGAAACGCTCGATGATGCGGGTGTAGGCGTACGAGATGACAAAGACCGTGAGCGCGGTTCCAAGGGCAAGGAAGATCGCAAGGTAGGTATGATCGCCAAGCGCGACGAAGGCTTCCGGCGGCCCGTAGGACGAGGAGGAGACGCCGTCGGCACCTAAGCCGATCCAGGCAAGGAGGGGGAAGAGTGCAATCTTATGGAATATGGAGGGGTCGGCAATGTTCTTCCTTGCGCCGATAATTGTCCGGCGCATGCCCTCCCGGATATCTTCCCAGTTCCACGAATCCTGCGATGCCACAGATCATCTTCCGGCACCCGGTTGCGCAACCGGCCCTGCAGAGGCAGGACTGTCCCCGCACCCGGGAGGTGAATCAGACGAACGCTTGCAGTGCCTCCAAATGGTCTGTACCGGCAGGCCGGCTTAATTATTTTTTGTATCCCGGCATCCCCCGTCCCTGCGGAACTGTAAATTCGCGGAGAACTCCCGCCTGATCCTGGCCGAAAAAGAGCCTGCGCTGCTTACAGGCATCGATAAAAAATGGGAGAATCTTACTTGTTGTCCGAGACCTTCTCGACAACCCGGACATTGTCGCCCCGGACCGTGATCGGGATCGGGACAACGCTCTCGTAGAGTTCGACCGTGATCTCTTCCTTTGCCGAATCCACGCGCTTGACGACCGCCTTCTCGCCCTTGAACGGGCCGGCGATAAGTTCCACGATCGTGCCTTCTTCGATACCGGCGACAACCGGTTTCGGGATCAGGAAGTGGGCGACTTCTGATAGCGACATCGAGCTCAGCTCGCCCTCGTCCTTGCCCCTCCGGACAACGGCACGGGCATGGGGGATCTTCTCGACCAGCTGCTCGATCCGGTTCATCTTCTCCGGTGTCTCGACGAGCACATATCCCTGCAGTTCCTGCGGGACGATGACCGAGACCACCTTGATATCGGTCGCGTTCGTGGTGATCGCCTTCATGATGCTGTCGGCAACCGTGCGTTCCTGCTTGGAGGTTGTCTTGATGGCGAAGATCCGGTTCTCTGTGGCCAGCCCTGCGGGCTGTCCGAAGGGGGGCTTTCCTTCAGCCGGGCCCCGCACCGGTTCCGGTTTTGGCGCCAAGGCTGCTGGTGCTGCAGGTGTTGCCGGTTCAGCCGGTCGCACTGCCGGGCGCGCCTGCTCCTGCTGCGGGGCAGACGGATTCTCTTCGGTGAGGGTCATGGCGATCATAAGTTCCCGAGCAGGAACATTTCATAGATGAAGAATCCGAGGAGCCCGATGATCAGGACACCTGCTGCAGCGACGAGGGCGATCTTGGTAAACTCTTCCCGGGTAGGGGTGCGCGCGAGCTTCAGGACCCGGAGGTATTTCCTGAAAAACTCTTCCTGGACGTTAACTTTGATATCCGGCTTTGCTATTTCCATATTTTATCACTTGAGAAAATCGATCTCAAACTGTTTCTGGACTTTTGGGGTAAGTTTCTCGTTCCTACCATATATCTGTGGCGACCGTACGCCGGTTACCACAAGCAGGGTCCGCATCTTGCACTGCATGGCCGGGTCGACCTGGGCTCCCCAGATGATCCGTGCAGACGGGTCGACACGGGCATAGACTTCCTGGATGACTCCTTCGGCCTCTTCCATGGTCATGTCGGGGCCGCCGACTACGTTAACAAGCGCCGCGGTCGCACCGGAGATGTCCACATCAAGGAGCGGCGAACGGATCGCCTTCTTGACCGAGTCTGCCGCCTTGTCCTCGGCATCGCTCTCCCCCATCCCGATCATGGCGACGCCGCCGCGCTCCATGACGGTGCGCACATCGGCAAAGTCCAGGTTGACAAGCCCGGGCATCGTGATCAGTTCCGTGATCCCCTTGACCGCACGCATGAGGACTTCGTCGGCAACCTTGAACGCCGCATAGAGAGGCAGTTTTGGAACGACTTCGAGCAGCCGGTCATTGGGCACCACAATGACCGTGTCGGCCACATCCCGCAGGCGTTCGAGCCCGGCCTCGGCGTTCTCCATCCGGATCGTCCCCTCCGCGGCGAACGGCAGGGTGACGATTGCGATGGTGAGCGCCCCTTCCTCGCGGGCGGCTTTGGCAATCACCGGGGCACAGCCGGTGCCGGTTCCGCCGCCAAGACCGACGGTTAAAAAGACCATGTCGCTCCCTGAGACGCAGGAGCGGATCTCCTGTTCGTTCTCGAGCGCCGCCTCTTCCCCGATCTGGGGAATGGACCCGGCACCAAGACCCCTCGTGCGCTGCCGGCCGATCAGGATCCGCTGGTCGGCATGGGTGCGGATGAGGTGCTGGGCATCCGTGTTGACGGCGACGAGCCGTGCGCCATGGATACCCTCCTCCATCATGCGGGTGATCGTATTCGAACCCGACCCTCCGCAGCCGATGACCGTGATCTCGGTCTTGAGCTCGGCAAGAATCTGGTCAAGGTCTTCATTATTCTGAACAACGGACGGTGTCTCGTCCCTTGCTTTGGTAAGTGCCTCTTCAACAATAGACCTCATGCAATGTTCTCCAAACCCGGGATATGGACTCTGAACTCACTGCACACCGACACCATTGCCGGGGTGATAACCGTTTCGCCGATAGTAACGGACCGGCCTCCTGCCAAGTCCTTGTACAGCGGGCCGGGCGGTATACCCAGGCTGCGCGCCTTGTCCGGGTCAAACCGTACCCGCTGTATGATCAGGTAATCCCCTTCCGTAGCAGTGATTGTGTTCTTACGTATGATTTTTACGCACAATGTATTTAAATCGTTTATTATTCCGGATCGTTCATCTTCCGAGGTGATAAAAAACGGAAGCGGCCGCGAATCTGCCCCGGTTACATGGATGAGCGGCATTTCATCGAGATTTAGAAAAAACTCCCGTTCATCCGCCCTCAATGTCTCAGCGAGCAGGACAGGATCGATCCTGATCCCGCAGAGCACCGGGGTTCCGGTGAGTGCGTGGACATGGCAGCGGGCTTTTGGATCGACCGTTCCCGCCAGTTGCAGGGCGGAACGGTACGACTCCCACGAGAGGGAACCTGTGCCGGCGATCTCCGTTTCGGAGACCCGGGGGATTTCTATCCCGTCCAGTATCCGTATGATTTGGGCAAGATCCTCCTTTGAGATGGCTTTTCTGTCAATATAGGCGGCAACCGCGCCGGTCTGTTCCACCATCTGCCGGACCATGGCCGGTTCAAGCAGCCGGACCTCGCGGGAGTGGGCGATGTGCCCGAACGCACCTCTCGAAACAAGCGCAATCTCTGTCTGGCGCGCCGCGTAATGGTTCCCGCCGAAACCGACGAGCGGGACCGGCCCGGCAGGTTCCGGTTCCGCGGCAAGGATACTCTCCGCAACGGCCATGCCGGCACGTTCGTCCGTCCATTCCTTCTCCGTGCTCCCGATCTCGACAAAGAACGACGGGTGGAGAATGTTGGTCGGCCCGTGGTGGGTGACCTCGTACGCAACCCGGTAACCGGGTGGGCAGCGCTTCGACAGCTCCCGTAAGACGGCCTGCATCATGGCGGGTGCGGCAGGGGGGAGCGTGCGCGGGCTCCCGCCCAGTTCCGCGTCCCGGAAGTTGCCGGTCACGTGGACAGTAAGCACCGGTTCCGGGTTTTTGCTGGAATGCCGGGAGAGGAAGAGGACGAGGTCGCAGTCGATCCCCCGGTCAATGCCGTCAGCGTAGATGAGCCGGCTCTCCACGTCGGAAAATTCGTACGTGTGCCCGCCATGCCGGTTCGTCCCGCCAAGGAAGGTTTCGATGTTCCTGCGGATATTGACCCCCGCCTTATCCTGCCGGGAGTTGATGAGGGCGATATGCATTACCGGGTTATGGGATGTTGCCGGGCATAAGCGTGATTCCGGGACCGCGGTTCAATGCAGGATCAGTAAACAACATAATGAAATACAGGAAACAGTGTTACCATGACCGATGAGAAGATCGCTGAAGCACTCAAAGAAGCAGGACTCGATAAAGAACTCAGGTGCCCGCAGGCACTGGCAATCGCCAAGAAAGCAAAGGTGACTCCTAAGGAAGTCGGCGACTACTGCAACGCGAACAAGATCAAGATCCGGGGCTGCCAGCTGGGATGTTTCAAGTAACGCATACCTTTTTTCCCGTTTTCAACCAGTTGGGAATACCCGGTTTTAAATAACTGTCGCCTTGTTCCGTTCCTGAAGACCGGTGCGGTTTTCAGCGGTCTGCGGCTTCCCACCCGGGTTCGACCGGACCTTTCCGTCCGGCGGCAGCGAGAGCACGGAACGCAGCCGCTTCAGGTGTCGGGCACGCTTCCACGCCCGGGATGTCCCAGCTCCGGAACGCAAAGACGGGACGTCCCATCTTGAGCGCGTGGGCGATCTCCGAGAGCGTCCCCTCCTTTCCCCCGACTGCAATGACAGCATCCGCGGACTGGACGACGAGCACGTTCCTTGCATGGCCCATGCCGGTCCGGATCACGATGCCGAGGTACAGGTTGCCGTTGCCGGTATCCGGCACGAGACCGACCGTTGTCCCGCCGTGCTCCTGTGCCCCTTTGCAGGCAGCCTCCATGACGCCGCCCATCCCGCCGCAGATGAGTACCGCCTTGTTCCCGGCAATGATCCGGCCGATGGTATAGGCGGCGTTTCGTTCATCGTCCGAACAGGCCCCTGCCCCGATGACGGCGATCTGCATGCGGGTCATTCCCTCCCGCCGGCCCGGTTGATCACCATCAGCCGCGCCGCCGACATCTCCCGGATCGCGTACCGGGGCCCCTCGCGCCCGATACCGGATCCCTTCTCGCCGCCATAGGGCATCTGGTCGACCCGGAACGTCGGGATATCGTTGATCTGGACGCCGCCCACGTCCATGCCGGCATACGCCCGCATGACCCGGTTGACGTCCTGCGTGAAGATGCCAACCTGGAGCCCGAATTCCCCGTTATTTGCCATCCGGATCGCTTCTTCGAAGGTATCGTAGGGGGTCACCGAGATGACCGGCGCGAAGATCTCCTCCCGGTTCACCCGCATACCGGGGGTCGTATCCGCGATCACGGTGGGAGCAAAGAGGGATCCCGTAAGCGATCCCCCGGTTAGGATCCGGGCTCCCTGCTGCACGGCTTCCTGCACGATATGGTAGGCGTGCTCGGCCCGGATCCGGTCGATCATCGGGCCGACATCGGTTGCAGGATCCCGGGGATCTCCGACGCGGAGTGCGTGTATCCCGGACAGGATCATTTTCATAACTTCCTCAAAGACCGGGCGGTGTACGAGAACGCGCTGGACGGAGATGCAGACCTGTCCCGCGTTGACGAAACCGCCGGTGGCAATACGTTGTGCCGCGTACCCAAGGTTCGCGTCAGAGTGGACTATCGCTGCCGCATTGCCGCCCAGCTCGAGGCCGACCTTCTTTCTCCCGGCGATTGACCGGAGGTGCCACCCCACCGTGCAGCTGCCGGTGAACGAGAGGTACGCCACGCGGGGATCCTTTACGAGCTGCTCGGCCCGCCCCCCGGGACAGGGCACCACGCTGACCGCCTCCGCAGGCATTCCCGCGTCGATGACCATCTGCCCGAGAAGCAGGCTGGAGACCGGCGTCGCGGTTGCCGGCTTGAGGATGACGGAGTTCCCTGCCGCGATCGCCGGGGCGAGCTTGTGGCAGGCAAGGTTGAGCGGGAAGTTGAACGGGACGATCCCGACGACCGGCCCGAGCGGGAAGTACTGGACAAACCCGGTCCGGCCATCGGTGTCGTCGGTCCAGTCCAGCGGGATCACCTCGCCGTAGATCCGTCTCGCCTCTTCGGCAGTGGTCCTGACTGTCGTCTCGGCACGGGCAACCTCGTTTGCAGCGAACTTCCGGGTCTTGCCCCCCTCCATGACAAGGACTTCTGCGAGCTCGCCGGCGCGTTCATGGATCCGGTCGGCAAGCCGGGAGAGGATGGCCGACCGTTTCCCGGAAGAGAGCTGCCGGGTCTCTTCAAATCCCGAGCAGGCGGCAGCGACCGCCTTGTTCAGATCGGCGCTGCCCGCGGAGCAGACCTGCGCATAGACCTCTCCGGTATAGGGGAACCGGACCTTGATCGTTTCCGTGGTCTCCCTGTGTTCGCCGCCGATGATGAGGGGATATGTCTCCATGATCCATCGTCTCCGTTATACCACGAATTTTCCCGTTTCCGGTATGTAGGACGCCCCGGGGTATAATAGGATAATGAAGGGGGCGGAAAGGGGCGCTGCGGAGCAACGATTACCATCAAAGTACGAGTTAAAAAAAATGGGATCGGTTCACGCCACAACAATGTACGTGAACAGGTAGAATGCGAAGACCGGCACGAACAGCGCGAGGAAGATCCACCGGTTCCACCGCCAGATGCCAAGCCCGTCCATGGTCTCGATGGGCATCATGCTGTATAACGCGGTGATCAGGTTGATCGTAAACCCGATTCCTCCCGCAACCGCCCACAATCCCCCGAGGCTGACCATCGCGAGGGAGATGATCATCAGGATGACGCTCACAATCGGGCCGACCACCATCTCCATTCCCACATCCCGGGGGACCTCCTCGCCTTCCCTGCGGACAAGGTTCCGGTAGGAGAGGGCGAAAGCATTCCCGAAGAGCCATGCGGTGAGGAACATGATTGCCGTCCCAAGACCCCAGAACCGGGTATCGGCATCGCACCCGTGCTTCGTTGCGACAATCCGGTGGGCAAAGTCGTGGAGGACGACCGAGATCCCGCCGACAACCATGTAGATGAGCACTGTAATGAGGGTCAGCTCGGCGCGGTCGGCAAGCATGAACGCGAGCGCAACGATGACAACCGCCGCCTCGATAACAAGGATCTCCGTCGATGAGAGTCCGAGGAACCGGGGCTCCAGCTTCCTCACCTCGATCCGTCGTGCCTCGATCTCCTTTGCGGAAAGCTTCTCCACGGCATGGCCCCAGAGGAGGTCGCTGAAGAACTTGGAGAATTTGAGGAGGAACTGCCAGATGAGCCCCGCGTTGACGACAAGGAACTGGACGAGCACGACCGCAAGGCTCGTGATGAGGGCGGCAAGCGCCATGAACTGCGGGGGTATGATCCCGCTCGTCGGGAGATCCTTCGCTGTCGTTCCCTTTGCGATATGGATCAGGCCGAGGATCCCTTCCGGTGCCTCTTCTTCAGGCTGTCCCGGCGTCACGACCGGGGTGACGCCCGGGCTTTTGACAACGATCGTCCGGTTCATTGTCGCCGGTTCGGATTCAAACCTGTTGCCAACGGAGAGCGTAACGGTATACGTTCCCGGGTCGTCATAGGTATGGCTGACAGTCTGCCCAAACGCCGTTGTCCCGTCGCCAAAGTCCCACGACCAGTTCGCCGGGAGGCTCTGGGTCCGGCCGTACACCGTGACGGTCAGCGGGGCGGTTCCCGAAGTTTCGGAGAGGAAGAAGGTGGCATTCAGGGGATCGCCGACGCCGATGTAGGCCGGCACGATCTTTGTATCGGAACCGTAATCGTTGGTGACCGTGAGGCTGACGTTATATTCGCCATTGGCACGGTACGTGTGGTACGGGTGCTGCCGGTCGGAGGTTGTGCCATCGCCGAAATCCCAGCGGTATGTCATGGGCTGAGCGCCATGCGAACCATCGGAGAAACTGACCGTGAACGGCGCCGTCCCGTACCGAGTGCTCGTGAAGAAATCCGCGGACGGCGGGTTGGTCACCACGATGAAGCCGGGGCCGGACTCATCGGTTGTTCCGGCACTCGCGTTTGCAGAAAGCGCCATCGCGCAGAACAGCGCGACAGTAAAGAGCCGCCAGAGGTTTATTGTCGTCAGGTTTCTCATGCCGGTCCATCCGCAGGAAGGAGATTGTGATCCCTTCCCATTTTTCCAGTACTGTTTGTCCTGATTGGGTATGAAAGGGTTGTCGGTCAGACCGAACAGAATCCGTTGTCATTCCGTCGTGCAGATAGTGCCCGCAACCGGAACAAAATAGAGGGGGCGCGGGCACCGGACCAGACATATTGTTTCACCAATTCTTCCGGAACAAACGGGGGGTGCCGGCAGACAAGATCCGGCAGACCGTGAGTATGGCGGCATGGCATCATGGTGCTCATGAGATGGGGGAACAAAAATGCCGGAACGGTTGACGGGGATGCCCCGCAACCACGATAACTACTTTGTCTTGGTGCAACCAACAATTATCGGCAAATCACAGGCATCCACGGCACAGATGAGGGTTTTTTGTGAAGGAAGTAACCGCGAACTTTGATGCAAAGTCCATCGAACGCGACGTCCGGGCGTTCTGGAAAGAGCAGGATACTTACCGGAAAGTGAAAGAGTCAAAAAAAGCCGGAAAACCGTTCTTCTTCGTTGACGGCCCGCCCTACACCACCGGGCATATCCACCTCGGGACCGCGTGGAACAAGATCTTCAAGGACTCGATCCTGCGGTACCACCGGATGACCGGGCGTAACGTCATCGACCGTGCGGGGTACGACATGCATGGCCTGCCCATCGAGGTCAAGGTCGAGCAGACCCTCGGGTTCAAATCCAAGAAAGACATCGAGGCGTTCGGCATCGAGCCGTTCATTAAGAAATGCCGGGAGTTCGCGGGTGAGAACAAGCTCTTAATGGACGAGCAGTTCGAAAACCTCGGCGTCTGGCTCGACTTCAAGAACGCCTACCAGACCGTGAAGCCGGAATACATCGAGGCGGCATGGTGGACACTTGCGAGAGCGGAAGAGAAGGGGATGCTGGAACGCGGGCACCGGGTCGTGAACTGGTGCCCCCGGTGCGGGACCGCAATCGCGGATGCGGAAGTCGAGTACTGGGACGAGACCGATCCCTCGATCTTCGTCAAATTCCCGCTTGCAGGAAGGCCGAACGAGTATCTCGTCATCTGGACGACGACTCCGTGGACGCTTCCCGCCAATGTCGCGGTCGCAGTTGCAAAGGAGTTCACGTACGCAAAGGTCCGGGCAGTCAAAGAGGGAAAGGAAGAGATCCTCTGGATCGCCGTCGATCTCGTTGCGGGCGTTCTGAAGAAGGGACGGTACAAGGATTTCACGGTCCTCGAAAAGCAGCCGGGGACCGCCCTCATCGGCTGGGAGTACACCTCCCCGCTCGCCCACTGTGTGCCGGACCAGACGAAGATCCGGCACCGGGTCGTTGCCGCCGATTTCGTTGCCATGGAGAATACCGGCATGGTGCATATCGCCCCGGGCCACGGGTGGGACGACTACGTGCTCGGCACAAAAGAGGGGCTTCCTGTGGTCTGCCCGGTCGACGGCGCCGGGAAGTTCACCGCCGATGCCGGCATCTTTGCCGGGAAGTTTGTCAAGGAGGCGGATGCCGACGTGCTCGCAGCGCTCGGGGACGCCCTCCTTGCAAAGGCGAGCGTCGTCCACCGGTACGGCCACTGCTGGCGCTGTAAGACGCCCATCATCTTCCGTGCGACCTCCCAGTGGTTCCTGAAGGTTGCAGCGATGCGGGATCTGATGCTCGAAGAGGTGGCAAAGGTCACGTGGTACCCTGAATGGGCGGGAAGCGCCCGGTTCTACGACTGGATCAAGGAGGCCCGGGACTGGTGCATCTCCCGCCAGCGGTACTGGGGAATCCCGATCCCGGTCTGGGTATGCAGCTCGTGCAACAAGTACCGGGTGATCGGCACGATTAAGGAACTGGAGACAGTCAGCGGAAAATCCCTGCCCGATCCCCACCGGCCCTACGTGGACGCGGTGACGATCCCGTGCAGCTGCGGCGGGACGATGCACCGGGTCGAGGACATCTTCGATGTCTGGTTCGACTCCGGGGTGGCATCCTGGGCGACACTCGGGTTCCCGCAGAAGAAGGAGGCATTTGACAACCTCTGGCCCGCCGACTTCATCACCGAGGGACAGGACCAGACCCGGGGCTGGTTCTACTCGCAGCTGGGCGCAAGCACGATTGCGTTCGGGAAAGCCCCGTACCGGAGCGTCTGCATGCACGGTTTTGCGCTCGATGCCGACGGCAAGAAGATGAGCAAGAGCCTCGGCAACGTCGTGACCCCTGAAGAGGTCGTCGCAAAAGTCGGCGTGGACGTGCTCCGCCTCTATATCCTCTCGTCGTCTGCCCCGTGGGACGATCTCAAGTTCAACTGGGACGGCGTTGCAACCATCAACCGGACGGCAAACATCCTCTGGAACGTGTACCGGTTCCCGCTGCCGTACATGATCCTCGACAGGTTCGAACCTCAGGCGGAGAACGGCAAATGGTCCGGGTCTTATGTTGCGGCAAACCTGCACCTGATGGCTGACGAGGACCGGTGGATCGTTTCACGGGTGAGCACCCTTGCCGGACAGGTCGATGCCGGCATGAAGGAGTGCAACCTCCACCGGGCGACCCGGGCGATCGTGACCTTCATCCTCGAAGATCTCTCGCGCTGGTACGTCCAGCTCGTCCGGGAGCGGATGTGGCTGGAGGGCGAATCGGAGAGCAAGCGGCAGGCATACGAGACGATCTATTTCGTGCTCCGCAGGCTTGTTGGAATCCTTGCACCCTTCTGCCCGCACCTTGCCGAGAAGATGTACGGGAACCTGAAGTGTGCCGGGGACCCTGAAAGCGTCCACCTGCTGGACTGGTTTGCCGGGGACCCGGCGCTCACCGATGCTGCCCTTGAGGCAGACATGGCCTATGCCCAGTCTTTCGATGAGGCGGCGGCAAACGCACGGCAGGCCGGGAAACGCAAGCTCCGGTGGCCGGTCGCAGAATGCGTAGTTGTGACAACCACCGGCGGCGTGAAGGACGCCGTAACCCGGCTCAACCGGATCTGCCGCGACCGTGCGAACAGCCGGAAGGTAACCGTCATTGAAGGCCGGTGGGGCCGGATCGGCTGGAAGGCGGAGCCGGTCATGAAAGCGCTCGGGCCCGGCTTTGGCAAGAACTCCCCGAAAGTCAAGGCAGCAATCGAAAAATCTGACGGGACACAACTGAAAGCCACGCTCGATGCGTGCGGCACGGCAAAACTCACAAACGGGCCGGACAGCTTCGATATCACGCCTGCCCATGTCACCTTCAAAGAGCAGATGCCGGAGAATGTCTTCTCAGCGCCGATGAAGGACGCGACGGTCTATGTCGACGTTGCACTCTTCCCGGACCTCGAAGCGGAGGGGTACGCCCGCGAGGTGATCCGGCGGATCCAGGAGATGCGCCGGCAGCTCGATCTCGCGGTCGAGGACTTCATCGCTGCGGATGTCAGGGTTGCCGACAAACGGGTCTGCGACCTGATCCGGGTCACGTGGCACGACGGGATTGCGGACGAGGTCCGGGCCAGGGCGCTTGCGATCCATGACGATACCACGACGGGATCCACACCGGGCTCCTGGCAGCTCGCAAAAGACTGGGATGTCGAAGGCGTCGCGATGACGATCGGGATCTCGCGTGCCAGTGACTGAAGACTGGATCCCGATACCATCTTCGTTCTTTTTAATTCTTCTACAACCCGCCGCAAGGGCGCTCCGTAAATTCCGGGCTGTACACCAGGTTGCCATCACGCAACAGGGTTGGCCACCATGCAATCCTGTCGTTTCTCACTCCTGCCCGTTCCTGTCAGTACCAGCACAGGTCATATGGGACAGTTCCCTCAACGGAATCCCCGGTTATTGCCATAGTCCACTTCCCCGGTTCGAGATATCCGCCGGGGCTTTCGGCAATTGTCATACGGACTGCCTGATCCTGCAGGGAATCATCGGCATCGGAAAAATGCCAGGTCGAACCTCCGGGGCTTACAAGTATCAGGGACAGCGAGGCTTTTGGATCGTTCCATCGAAGCTCGAATGATATCTTCTTCTCATTTCCCGAAGGCTCGATCGAATACCATTCCATTTCATTCCCCGAAATGGTGCTGTAATACCGGACATTTGTGCCCGGTGTGGGAGTTGTTGTCGGCCGGGCAGAATAGCCGGTTCCCACTTCCATTCCTGAAAAATTATGCGTGCGATTCCCTGAATAACGGTACAGGAAGACGTCGTGCGCATCATCGCGCCCGCCGGACCAGACAATGAACTCCCCGGAAATTCTTGGGAATTCGAGGGTGTTCGGGCCTTCTGCCACAATTCTGGTCGTGTTCGAGGCCATGTCATGGAGCCGGATATCGCCGCCGCCCCTGAGGTATCCGGGAGAGCCTGCAGTGAAGTTCCGGTAGTCCTCCCATACGATCAGGTTGCCCGATATATCCGGGTATATCTGGAAGGATCCGGAAGGGTTTACCGGTTTTGAAACCCCGGACTTCAGGTCATAGAGGAACACCTGGTACGGTCCGTCGCGTCCATCGGCCCAGACAACATAATCTCCGTCAATCGCCGGCATGATGCGGGGGCCTGGCCCATCGTAAAGGACGGTCTTTTCCATGGTCGTGAGGTTTAAGAGCATCATCAGGTCGTTTTGAGGCCCGGATTCACGGTACACAACCCGGTCGCCGGATATTGCCGGATCGCCAAGGGAGCTGGTTGACGATACCACGATCCGGTGCGTGCCGGACACCGCATCGAACAGCACAAGGGAATTTTCCTGTTCGTCCTGTTCCACCCAGATGACGGTACTCCCGTCAATACAGGGAGAATACTGGCTGTTTTGGGAATACAAAAACGTCAGCTTGGCTCGCGCGTCATCGTATAAAAAAATGCCCCTGCCGTCGCTCCATACATACCGGTCCCCGGAAATCGCAAGATCGCGCTTCCATGACGGGTCCCGGATCACCACGTCCTTTCTCCCGTTAGACACGTTATAACGGTAGATGGCCCGCGAATAATCTCCGGAACCGATGCCCGCTCCATACTCCACCCATGCCACATTCCCGCCATCGCAGGCGATTGCATGGTATTTTTCAGAGGTGCTTTTTGCGATAAGATATGCTTCAAATGAATCCGCTCCTGAACACGGGCAGATACAAAAAAGGAGGAGCAGAATGATCCCGGTAACAAGTATTCCCGTCTTCATGGTCCTTCATTTTTTCCTGATGGTATTGACTACCACGCCAAGGCAGATAACCCCTGCAAAACACGATAGTACCAGTATTCCGAGGTCTGCCGGAAGGCCGGCCATTTGGGCAGGAGTGCCGGAAACGACGGTCTTCGTTTCCGGATCGACATCATAGGTCTTAACTACAAGAGTCTCCCCGGATGACGCACCCGGATCGTAGAGTCTGTCGTAGAGAACCATGAGTCCGGTCGCTTCAGTAGAACCGTTGCCTGCCTTCACGATATATTCACCCGGAGTCAGGGACGATGTATCGAGTATGGCATGCCATGAACCATATCCGTTAGTCCCGACAGTAACGTGAATTCCTGTAACTGCGACTGCCGGCTGCTTCGGGCGCTCGTTTTCTGCCGGGAATACCCCGATATCGAGGAGTGTTCCGGCATTCAGGTTTGTTGTCCCTGCCATCTCAACTGATGTGCCGGAAACGGCATCGGGTATTTTATTCAGATTTATCACAGGTTCTTCGAGGAGGATCATGAATTTCTGGTAGGGATTCTGCTTTTCATACGCCTTCAGTTTTGTCTCCAGGACATCCACTGACAGATATGCGGACGGATTATTTTCGTCCGGCTGGACTTCCAGGGACTTTTCCCCGTCCACCACATAGATGAAGTACTGGCCGGACTTCCATGCGGTAGTATTGGGAAGATGGTATTCCGCGGTCCCGGATCCGCCCGCGGATATCTTCTGGAACTGAGTGAAGCGGGTTACCTGAGAGGCGCTCGTGATCCAGATGCCGATACTGGCACCGGGCGAGGCTGCCGCGGTTATTGCAAGCGGCATTCCCTTCGCATAATTATTACACCGGGCGTTGAGATCCGGCGCGGTCTTTACGGAAAATGTCCCGCCGGGTGAGACATATACCGGCGATACAAGCTCCCCGCACCCGGAGCTCTTCGTGGCCTGTGGTGTCGGTACAGAGGTTCCACTCCCCGCAGCCAGCCGGACCTCCACGGATACACGATCCCCGCTCCCATCCTTCCCGATCCTGAAGATGTAGTCCGCCGGTGCGTACCCTTCCGTAAGAACCGGGACGTTCCAGACCTGGCCGGCAGTTCCTTTCTCTACAGTAATTGTTCCTTCTGCGCCGGAATATTCGCCATACCGGGCTGCCCCGGTCCCGGATTCCTTGCGGGAGAATTCATACCGCAGGGTTGTCCCCGCAGGAAGGGTCGTCGTTCCGGAAAACCTGATGATCGATCCGGTCGTCAGATCCTGGGGAACCGGATCGATGGCGATCTGGTCCGTTGCAGCAACCGTGCTGACACAGAGGAGCAGTACTCCTGCAAGGAGCAGGATTTCTGCCCGCAGATTTGTATACGGTTTCATCTCTTCACACATCCGTTCTGGTTCTGGATTTACAGGATGACCGTAGGGAGAGTCCATATAAGGGATTTCTGTGAGAGATCTCACCGGATAAAACAGGAACCATCGACAGGTTGAGTGTTCACACAGAGATTATATAAAATACCGCTCCGTTCATTGTATCAGGCATTATTCATGGATACTTCGGGAAAGAGCGCCTTTGGCATGATTTGGGTTTTTTTCCTTGCCGCTGCCTGCCTTATACTGCTCACCGTTCCTGCATCGGCATATGCCCCACCGTACTCAGTCCAGTCCTGGTCGGACAACCCGCCGGACGGCGATGCGAAACTCCCGGTCCCGGCAGGGATTTGGCAGGTCCCTCCGGTCACGGTACTCCTGGTATTCACTGCACTTTTCCTGCCGTTCTGCCTTGTTCCCGTCGAGATCCTGGTTTCATGCGCAGGGATCGTTGTCCTGAACTTCCGGAGGATCCGGAAACAGGAGGCGTTTGAGAACGATTGCCGTGCACAGATCTATCGTTACATCGTACAGTACCCGGGATCGGGATTTGCCGAGATCATGCGCGGCCTGCGGATAAACCGGGGGACCCTGCATTACCACCTGGGAATCCTCTGCCGCGAAGGGCTTGTCGTTGCGTTTTCCCTGCGCAGGAGGACCGGCTACTTCCAGAACGCCGGGAAATATTCTGCCACAGAGAAGGACGCAATCGCCTGGCTGAGGAACAGCGCGGGGCTCCCGATCTGCGAATTCCTGGTTTCGTTTCCCGACGCATCGCGCCAGGATATCGCACGGAGATTGCAGACGACCGGTTCCACGGTATCGTGGCATATACGGAGGCTCTGCGAGGCCCGGCTTGTCACATCCGCACGGGAAGGGAGGAATGTCCGATATACCCTGACTCCGGTTGCGGCAAAGGCAATTGACGAGATGCGGGGGATTGCCTGCGGGGGATAACCGCGATGCCGGGAGAAGACGTGGGGAAGAATGCTCTCCGATACCATCGCACTATCCGGACCGGCACCTGATCAGTTCGGGGGCATTTTATGGAAGGGCGTGAATTTCTGAAACCAGGGATTATTATTTTCATCGTCCTTCTCGCTTCCTGTCCTCCTGTATCGGCAGACGGCATGTCCTTCCTTGGAGACCCGGAAATGATGCTCCTCC
>CAZNLI010000004.1:23482-26584 GCA_964574125.1 uncultured Methanoregula sp. | reverse complement strand
CCTGTATCGGCAGACGGCATGTCCTTCCTTGGAGACCCGGAAATGATGCTCCTCCAGCCGGAGAACGACCAGGCCGGCGCGATATTTTATGAGGATGGGTACGAGAACCTGCTCCTGTCCGTCTCATTGGACTGGACCCTGCAGGGCAACCGGAGTGTCTGGATCTTCCCGGTCCCGGCACAACCGCAGGATGTCCGGATCGACGTGCTCAAAGGATTTCCCACGTATGACGGGACCAGGATCCAGGACAAATATGCGATGACGGTAGGCACGGTTGCCTTTGCGTCTGCATCGTACGCAACGTTCCCGCTCACAACACCCTTTGTCCTTGCCGGCCTTGCGGGAGGGTCTGCGCATGGCGGCTTTGCCGGCGCGCCTCCCGCGGCTTCCGGGGATATTGTTGTCTACGAACGTGTGGAAAAGAGGGGCTTAAAGACGGAAGTGGTCTCGGCAAAAGATGCCGATGCACTTGCCAACTATCTTGCCTCCCAGGGACTTGCGGTCCCGAGCAAGTCCCTGGGAATGCTGGACGATTACATCGTAAAGGACTATTCTTTCGTGGTCACATCCGTGCAGAACGTCACGGAATACCGGGAACAGTTCCCTGCAAAGGCGAGGGGGATCTCCGGGCATTTCTACCGGGATAGCGGTTCTGACGATATCCTGGGAGTGTTTGTCCGGTTCCCAACAGACCGCATCTATTTCCCGCTCAAACCGACGCGGGCATACGGTAACCGGACGATCCCGCTCCTCCTCACGACAAACGGGTTCGTCACCCCGGTTCTGCCCCCGGGCATCAGCCCGCAGGCATCTGTGGAGTACCTGCTGCAGGATACCTACACGCCACCGGCGGCTCTCGGCAATTTCTTTAACGATCGCCGGGAAATTGCGCCGTATTCCTACACCAGGATCATGATTGCCGTACCGGCAGAGAACTACACGGACGATCTCTGGCTCGACCAGTCCACCCCTCCCGGGATTCCGGCCCGGCTGTGGATGATCCGGTACTACCCCGTAATCGGCGCCGGGCTGTATATCCTGCTGTCTGCGGTGGCGGCGCTTCTTGCCGGGCTCCTGGTATTCCAGCGGGGAAGCGTGACGCCGGGGCAGTTACTGCGGCACGGCCTCTGGAACTGCGTAACGCTCATCGGGCTGGTGTATGCCACGCGCAGGTTCCTCGTTCTCCCCGGGGATGAGAATAAGAAGCGGGCCCGGTTCGTTGCCGTGTTTGTTCTCCTGTTCCTTGTGCTGATGACAGCCGTTGCCCTTGCGCTCGAACCGTCGTTTATCACCCTGGTACCGGTATCTCCCTTTATCATCCTGATGGGTATCCTGCCTGGATTGTGGGAGTCTGCAGCGATAGTCTTTGCCGGCATTGCCGGTCACGCGGCATACCTGCCGGACGACCGTCTGATAATCTGGGGCATGGCTATTTCCGGGCTGGTACTTCTTGTCGCATTCCTCCTGTATGCCGAGCGGATTATCCAGCGGTATCTTAATGAGCCTTAGGTATCCCCCCCATCTCCAGCTGACAGAGCGGTGCCGGATTCTCCATCCTGTGACCACGGCGAAGACCGGCTATGCCACCGATCCTGCATTTGAAGGATTGTCCGGGTTTTCAGGGAGCATTGTAAGATATTTTTCCACGTATTCCCTCGCTTCAGGAACAAGGGCATACCGCGTGGTCTTCCCGATCCTGCTGACAGTCAGCATGCCGGTGTCACGCAGCCGGTTCGTGTGCCAGGTGACGGAAGATCCGGAGATTCCCAGTATTTTTTCAAGGTCACCCCGTGTCGTCGCAGGATTATCGATCAGGCGCTCCAGTATTGTACGTTCCGTTTCATTGCGCAGAGATTTCAGGACCTTCTGTTCGGTCTCTGAAAATTTCCCGGAATTCTCGAAGTACCGGATGTCGCTCCCGGTTGAGAGTTCCGATATTTTTCCGGTCATCCGCAGGATCGCAAGGTGATACCGGAGCGTCCCCCGGTTTATCCCGGTCTCCCGCGACAGTTCGCTGAACTGAATGCCCGGGTTGGTTTTGATGGTATCATAGATGCGCAGGCGGTTTCCGCCCGTGAGCACCGTGCCGGCTGTGATCTTCCGGTATCCGAGAAAGGCAAACCCCTTGATGAAGAGTAACATTTCGATTGGGGAGAGCAGGAACGGGCAGATCGACCAGACGACACTGAGTATCATGATGCGGGGCGGGAGATCCCAGAAGGAGACCTGCACCGTCTCAAGCGGAGTGCTGTTTGCAACGTCTGCATCTGTTGCCGGTGTTACCACGTACCCGTTGTTCAGCAGGCCGGACATGGGCACGACGAACATAAGGAACAGGAGGCAGACTGCCGTGATAACGATCCCGAGACGGTCATTGTCCATTGAAAAATACTTGCGAACCTATGTATCATGAGCGTTGTGATTTGCATTTTACCCTGCCGGGCGCGCTGATATTTAAAAAATGGTTCAGTCCTCAGCTTCATAAGACGCACTGACCCGGCAAAATAACCTGAGACTGAATAAATCACGACAGGCAGTAAAAGAGCCAGTCGCTCCCGGTTTCAGGGCAGGAAGAAAAATGCCTTCCTGCTCCACTCATGTACCGGCAGACAATTCACCATTTTTTATCTGCTTTTATGATAGACACTCCGTCAATGCAAAGCGATGGATGGCGTCAGGTGGTCTGCCTATTTCCATGACCGGGTAGGATCCCGGCGGATTAATTCTCTCCCGTATCCCGGCCATGATCACCGGGGGAACCGGATTCCTCCCCCGTTTCCTGAGTCGACCGGTAGACAAAATGGCTAGAAATCGTATATAAAATGAGACCAAATAGGGAGATATCTATCTTAAAGAGGAGATGCTATGAAATTTTCTGCGTGGAGATGTTCCGTTGCCGTGCTGCTGATATGCTCGTTCATCATGGCAGGTGCCGTTGCCGAACCTGCCGTTCCGATCCAGTCGTGGTCGTCTGTCGCGGTGGCAGTTGCCGGAGAGCCGGTATCCCTGCCGGTGCCTGCCCCTACGACTTCCCCTGAAGGTTATCCGTCAGGAAATTATACGAAACTCGATGTCCTGCCACAGTACCTGAATTTCATGATC
>CAZNLI010000004.1:0-23382 GCA_964574125.1 uncultured Methanoregula sp. | reverse complement strand
TACCCGGTCATGATCGGTTCCGGCATACAGGAACCTCCGCTGACGGAAAAATCCTTTACCATCCATGCTCCCGCATCCATTCCGGCGGGCGGGAACGCAACCATGTTCGTGACGGTGAAAGCCCCCGCTGAGAGGACAGGTTCCTTCTACGGTTATATCGACCTCGGGATCGATAACCCGTCAGTCCGGCCGGGGGAGGGGCAGGTCCAGCTCAACTTCCAGGTCTGGCAGCAGCCGCAGGAGTCATTCAAACGGAAATTTTCCATGACATCGTCGGATCCAATCACGGTCACGCTCACCGCAACGGGACAACTCCAGTACCCGGGTACGGAGCGGGACCCGCCGGCACAGGAACCGTCGTTCCGCATTTCCCTTGCCGGGCCGAACGGGATTGCCGGGGTGCACCGAGTCTCCGAGGATCTCCGGGGAACGGTCACGCTCTCGGGAAGTGCCTACGGCATCTACGGGAATACGAATCCGGGGGAATACCAGGATATGGTCCCCCAGTACGTCTTTACCTATTCCGCAGCCGGGGCACCCGGGGAATGGACGCTTGAGGTGATGCCGGAGAACACGCAGACGTTCTCCTATGAGATATCGCTTGGGAAGGAAGCGTCTTCACCGGAAACCTACCCGTTTACCATACCGTTCTGACTGACGACCGCATTACCATGACGGTAAGGGGAAAACAGTGGGGGGGCTCCGGGGCTTCCGCCCCCCGGCAGGAGTTTGTATCCTGCATTCCGGTGAGAGCCCGGAGAGCCAAAAGCGATGACGAGCCTGTTAACGTATATGAATGCACCTGAACGGAAAGGCCGGTTGCGGGAGGAACGGCATGCGACGAGGGGATGAACGGTGAGGGCCGGTCCTGCACGGGGGATCGCGATCATGCTCCTTGTCGCTGGCATAGCCGGCATTGTTCCCGGCTGCATAAACAGCGGGAACACCGGCGTCACCCCCGTGGATATGGGAAGTACGTTCCTCGATCATGCCGGCGGGATCCGGGATTACCGCTCGGAATATACCTCCACCTCTGACGGGACCGTGCAGTTTGACTGGAAATCCCCCGGGCTCTACCGGATGGAATACCTGGGATCGACCACTGTCGATCCGGCTGTCCTGACCATGAACAGGACAACTACCGTACGGTACGATGTCAGGTCCAGAACCATCCGGATCGAACCGGATAACCCCCATCTTCGCCAGCATGATTACCAGGCGATGGTCCGGCAGATCGTATGGGACGGACAGTATACCATCACCGGCAGGGACACCCGGGATGGCCGGACGCTTTACGGGATCGAAGTCCTCACGGAACCCTGGTCAACGAACTATACGACCTATGTCAGTTCAAGAGTCCAGGCATGGATCGATCCGGAATCCGGCCTTGCATGGAACATCACCACATATTACCCGTCCGATACCGTCAACAACGTGATCCGCTACAACCGTATCGCGACAAATACCGGTATTCCGGACGACCATTTCGCTTTCACTCCCGGACAAGAGACCGGGGTTGTGTGCAGTGCATATTCCCCGGCACCGGCATCGCAATTCGATCCGCAGAATGTATCGGCAGCGCTCCTGCCGGGCTGCACGGACTGCACGGATGCGCTGCTGACACGGCCGGTCGGGGGGTTTAACGGGGACGATATCATCGTCTCCCTTGTGAGCTGGAGCAATCTCACGCAGATAGCGGACCCTCATCCGACAGGCAGCATCCGGTATACCTTCTATTCACGGGAGACGGGCACGGGAACGGTGAAGTTCCGCATCTCCCGTGTCAAAGGCCTGTATGAGACGGAAGCAATGCCGATGCCGGACGGCATTACGGTCAGTATGGTTCCCGATGAAATCTCCCCGCAGCCGGGAAAGGTCTTCAATTCAACCGTTACGGTCAGCGTTGACCCGGGAAAATTCTCACGCGATGACCACCAGTTCTGGATCTCCATCCATGCTGCGGGCGACGGGAGCGGGGATATCATCGCCGATGACTGGGTCCGGGTTGCCGTGATCGACGGGGACTTCATGATGGGCGTCGGGCATTTTTACACGAGCGGCGGTGGCTATTGCCAGAAACTCCTCGTTATTGGTCAAGGTGAGACCGGCCATCTCCCGTTCATGATCCGGACCGGTGAACGCGATACGGGGAACGTGACGCTCGGTCTTCTCCCAGGCCCGTGCATTGTGGATCACGGCCCGTTACGGCCGGACGAACGGCCCCCGTGGCCGGAAGGGATCCGGGCAACGATCACCCCTGACCAGTTTACCGGCAGGAGTTTTGCAACGTACCTTCCGGATATGTCGTTTACTATCGGCCCGGAGGTCCCGCCCGGGGATTATTGTTTCAGCGCAGTCCTCCGGACACCTACCGGGGGAAGCGAGTACGCCCCGTTCACCCTGCGGGTTGTACCGGGGGAATCGTGATGACGACGGTATTGAATTCAGGAAACAGGAATATGGCAGCAAAGGCTGGCGGTCTGTCGGCAGCGGCATGACAAGGAAAACGGTGGAAACAAGGGAAACGGTGAAAAAATGGATTCTCCTGATCATAATAAATGGCATTATCTCCAGATGGCGGCCCTTTGTATTATCATCGTCCTCGGACTCGGATTTCTCTTCTGGGTTCTCCTGCACCCGGGAGCGAACATGTACTTTATCCCGGCCGGCGAGTGGACCGGTTTTTCTTCCAGTACCTGCAACAACGACGCTATCCGGATGACCTATACCAGCATGACCGCCCCCACCTATCCCGATAGTTTCCTGTACCTGTTCGGGGAGCGCGAACCGGCTCCCGCCCCGGCAATGCCGCTGCTGCTCGATTATCTCCCGAAGAAGGACGCAATCGATGCGCTCATGGCCCGGGCGCAGGTCAATGGCTCTGAAGCCTCCGTCATCGGGCTCTATGAATTTCCGGACTCCCGGCTCCTCATAATCGACAATGCTACGACCCTGACTGAAGTGCTCGAGACCGGGGATGGCATCCGGATCTCTTCCCTCGTACCCCGGCTGGTGGGGAGCCGGCACACCGGTGCAAACGAGACCGGGTATCAGCAGCACGGGGCATATAATTCCTCCACGGAAAACGATGTCACGATTCACCGCATCGATCTCGTGCTCCCGGGTCCGGGGAATGCAACCACACCCCTGTATATCGTGAACAAGACCCGGACTGACACTTTTTTCTCTCAGGACGGGATGGAACTCGCATCCGTATCGACAACTGGAACATTTTATGTGCTCTACGGGCAGCGGGTAGACCGTGTTCTCTACGGGTCCGCCATCTCCCACGATCCCGGGTGGAAGGTCTGTTCGCAAACGATCGGAATGTCCATGAACGGTGCGACAGGGGAGCTGCGGCATACGGTCAAGTTTGCACAATCTTCGGAGAGGATACTGCATGCGCACCTGATTGTTGCCGGCCCCTATATCCAGATGTACGAAGAAGCGGGAGCCAGCACGAGCGAGTGGATCTCCCGCGACAGCACCGGGTGCAGCTGCTGACAGGAGAGCTGATGACATGAAACGATATCATTTCGGGCTGATTGCAGGGTTGCTGCTGGCAGCCCTCGCGGTATCTCCTGTGGCCGGTGGGTCGAACGATACCTGGGATCAGTCCTATTACCTGACGCATGCAGAGCACCTTGCCGGAAAGAAGGATATATCCCAATACAATCCCCCGTTCACTCCGGTGCCGATCCAGACCATGAACGAGACGACAGCCCGCCTCTACCCGAACATGACCGTGTTCCGGCCGGCGGAGCACAGGGTAAAGAGTTCCTGCCTGTTTCCCTTCATGCGGTGCGATCGGTTCCTTACGCTCACGGTCGTGTACAACGTGAATGCGACCCACCCGGACCAGATCGGGCCCATTATTACATACGGTCCGGGCGGGTGGCCTATGCAGAATCCGGTGTATGTGATTCCTGCCGGGACACTGAACGGTTCTCAGCCGGTTTACTCTCCTGAGGGGATGGTTCCATGAGCCGGGGTGCTGATTCATATGAATAAACTCTTATGGATTGTCGTTGCGGCACTTGCCATGCTCATTATTATTGGCTGTGTCCTGTCCGTTCCTCAGAACGCCTCTCCCGTCCACAACAACTCCGGACCTGTTTTTTGGGAGAACACTACCGTACAAAAATCATTACATGAGATGTCGGGAGAGGAAATTGCAGCGGAATTTATCCGGCACAACACCAATCTCTCCGGCTACTCCGCAACGGTACACACCATTGGCGGAACCGGCTATGAAGACGAGGAGTACCTGTTCTTCACGGAACGGCCGGACCGGTTCCGTGCCGAATATATCCGGTCTGAGATCCACGGCAACGGTACGATCGTTGTTGCAAACGGGACGTTTTTGTGGCAGTACCATCCGGATACCCGGACCGCCGAACCGGACCTCATCGATGATCCCAGGAACACCTTCTTTGCATGGAGGGATTACCCGGCCATCGCGGCCCGGATCCTGGAAAATTTCCCGGCTGTGATAAACGGGACAGAAAACCGGAATGGTTCAACGGTGATTATCCTCGAAACAGCGGTTGACGGTATCCCGACGCAGTACTATCCAACCCCGTTCAGCAGGACCCGTATCTGGATTGACGAAAACACCCTGTTGATGACCCGGATGGAGCTGATCGGGGACTATAACGAGACCGAGCTTGCCGTAGACCTTACCGATATCCGTGTCGGTCCCCGGCTCCCCGATGCAATGTATGACTTTGTGCCACCAGACGGAACGGAGGTCTCGCCAGCCATCGCAGAACTGCTGGCTCCCTTAAACACAAGTTCGATGCGCCCGGCAAAGGAACGGTTCGGCCGGGATCTTCTGCTCCCCGCGTACCTCCCGGAAGGGTACAGCTTCCGGTACGGCCTGCATTACCGGGACCGTGACGGGAGGGACTCCTTTGTATATTCCAACAGGACCGGGGATCTCGTCTTCACCCAGGCGCTGAAGAAAGACAATGCCTCGTTTGCAATCCCTGCCGGGCAGGAGACTGCCACATCTATTGGCAACCGGACGGGAACGTCCTGGACGGAATCCGGAACACACCATCTCAGATGGAACTGCGGGAACAGCACCTGCGAATTGGCCGGAACCATCGCGAATGCCGAAATAGCCCGGATCGCAGGGTCGGTTGAAGCACCGGAACTCCTCAACTTCGCGCCGGACGCGATTGCAGACCCGGAATTGATTGCGGCAATTGCCCTGCACGATCCGTCGGCGCAAAAGATGGCGGACTCCGGGGGAGAGATCATCGGTGTCGGGATGTCGATCAAAAGAGGCGCCAAAAACAGCCCGGGCGGCATCTTTCCTGCGCTTGTGATCCGTTACAATGGACTTATCGTGGACGTCATGGTGGACCCGGATGCCCAAAAACCGGTGGGGAGAACGATCCAGGTTCCCAACGGAGCGGTGGTCCGGGATACAGGTAACCAGACGGTGATTGAGTACGATGAGAAGATACTCTTTATTTTTGACCCGATGGAGGGGACTGGATGAAAACCAGCCTTCCTATTCCGCAGGAGAGTAACATGCTGACTATGAGGCAAAGCCGCAACCTGTTACCAGGATTGATCCTCGCCGCCCTTTTATTCGCACCGGCAGCAGGTGCAGGAGCCGGAGAGGCAAAACAGGTTTTCCCGGAGAACGATACCGCCGGATATGTTGCCGTCGGCATAATTGTCATCGACCCGGCAATCAAGGCGGCATCGCCTGACTATAATTTTCTCGTGCTGGATGGCGAGGGAAAAGCAAATTACCTCCGCGACCTGAGTACGGACATCGATATCCTCTCGGCGACCGACCCGCAGAAAGAGACCAGAAAGACCGGACTGGCAGCACGGCTGAACGCGATCTGGGACAAGTACCCGGTGGTATACGAGACAAAGCCGGGTTCGGCAGGATACCCGACCTACGGGGGAACCGAGACGGTAATCCGGTTCGCGCCGTCCGTAACCAGTACGAAACTGACCGATGACGAGAATGCTGCGATCCGGGAAAGTGCGGCGATCATGAAGGAGGCGTTCTTAAAAAGCATCGGTAACCCCGCGGATCTGGATGCAGCAGGGACCCGTGCTCCTGACCTGTACCCCCGGACATTCCGGGAAGATACCGGCTGGTTTGTCGTGCACGCCAATGTTGACGATGCTTCAGTCGATTTCGATGCGGAACGGGTGGGGGCGCTCTCCCATGGGACGCTCGTCGTGCCGGTCAACGTAACCGGACACCGGTACAAAACGGTCTCGGTCGTTAAACAGGGATACAGCTCAATGCCGGTAGCCATTGACCGCTACCCGGCACCGGGTGAGATCGTCGATCTGTACGCCACGCTCAATATGACGACGACGGCAACACGGCCTCCCGCTACGCAACCCGCCCCCCTGTCCCCGGTCTTCGCAATCCTTGCCCTTGGCTGCGCCGGAACACTCATGACCACACGGGGCAGGAAAGATGCATAACATGAATTTACCTGCCGGTTGGGTCCCCATTGCATCTCGGATAGTCGTGGAAATCATTGCGCTCACCCTGATCGTTTCCCCGGTCTGTGCCACCACGACGCACACGCTTACCATCCCCGGGACCGGGAAATATCCCCTTCCGCCGTTGCAGGTGAACGATTCGATGGAACCGGTGATCCTGAACATGGAGCTTGGCACGGAGGACCAGCCGGGCGTTCACCGCATCCCCGCAGGGTCCATCATCCTCCTGTCGGATGACGGGATCAACCGGGTCTTCGATGCGGGAGGGATGCAGATCCTTGCAGCCTACGACACCGGCGCCCACCACACCCATTCCGTCCCGAACGGGGCGTTCATCGATACCGAGGGAAATATCACGTACATTCTCTCCGGCAGTCAGCTGGTGATGACGGTCATCGATGTGACTGCACGGGGCGTCGCGCAGCCCACCGAGCAGCCGGTGATCGCTTCGTTCTCGCCGATGCCACCGGACCAGGGGGATGCCCCCCTGAGAGTGACATTTTCGGATAACTCGCAGGGCACAATCACGCAATGGCTCTGGGATTTCGGCGACGGGACAACGTTGCAGGTCAAGGGAGACCACCCCCGGGAGCGGAACCCGGTCCATAGCTATCTTTCCAACGGGAGCTACAATGTCACGCTTACCGTCAGCGGGCCGTCAGGCCGCGATACGTTCACCTGGCCGGGGTGTATCACGGTCGGGCCCCGACCCCCGCTGGCACGGATCGGTGCAGAGCCTCAGCGTGCGGACTACGCACCGCTTGCCGTTACGTTTACCGACACCTCGCCTGGCGATATCACGGGATGGTCGTGGGATTTCGGGGACGGAAGCAGCTCGTCAGAACAGAACCCGGTCCATAGCTACCTGAAACAGGGTAATTATTCCGTGCGTCTTACTGTTACCGGGCCGACCGGGAAAAACACCGTCGAAGATCCGGTCTTCATCCTTGTCGGCCCGTTTGCACCCGCTGCGCACTTTGAAGCGATCTACACACCGCATCCCGCCCCGTGCAGCGTCGAATTCCAGCAGTACTCGCAGGGCACGATCACGCAGTGGTCCTGGGATTTCGGCGACGGCACGACATCCACGGAGAGAAAACCGGTCCATACTTACCAGAGAGACGGAAATTTCACCGTGAACCTGACCGTAACCGGCCCAGCAGGGAGCAGCACGAAGAGCCGGCCGTCATTTATCCATGTCGGCGAACCGTTCTTTATCCGTGCAGATCCCCCTGCTATTCATTCCGTGGGCGATACGTTCACCATCACGGGGACAACAAACCTGCCCCCCGGGGAAGAACTTGAATATGGGGTCTTCACCTCATCCTTCAACCCTGGCGGTCCGAAATTCGGAAACCCGAGCAATGCGACCGGGACTACAAGAGTGATCGGTGGAGACTCCGGCAACAGCAGCTGGTCGTTCGAACTCAATACCACGGGATTTTTGCCTGACGAATACATTCTGGGTCTCAGTTCAACCACGTTCACGGATGTCAATGGCAACACGCTCCTCACGTTGATCAAGGGGAACTATCCCCTATCCGGTCATCCGGTTACCTCCCAACAGACTGCCCCTGTGAATTCATCAGGAAATGTCAATGAGAAAATCTCCCCGTCAGAAACGCACCCTGCACCATTCTTCCCGGAACTGGTATTGCTTTCTGTGTCCTGCACCGCTGTACTATTCCTTGCGCGGACCGGCCGGAGGGGCTGATGATGGCGGCCGGATCGTATAAGCGCGTACCAGGTACCGTAGATTTTTTTCTTGAGCTTATCGCAGTGGGTATCGCGGCACTTACTTTAGTTACACCGGTTGCCGGTGCGCCGCACCTGAACCTTACACTGGTGCCGCAAAACGCCGCACAGGATCCCTCTGTTCCGCTCCCGGTCTACGCTTACGGTGAGCCTGTCGTGGTCAATGCAACGCTTGTAAATTCCGGTACGGATCCTGTTACGGTCATGGGATATCCGCCAAAAGCCGGCATCCATTACCGGATTGCCTACCCGTTCAGGACATTTGATCGCACTCACCGGGCCGTAGTTCTGGAACCCGGCAGCTCGCTCTCTTCGCAGGTAGTCTGGGATCAAAAGGATGGGCAGGGTATCCGGATGGGGCCAGGCACGTACACGGTCGCGGTGTACTACCTTATCAGCGAAAATGCCAGCGGGTTATGGGACGTATCGAACCTGGACTACGTATCATCCTCGGTCGATCTTCTCATCCTCCCCCAAGGCGGAGCGTACCGTGGGACTGTCGCCGTCAACAAATCCCAGACACAGGAAAATATTATCGCGACGGTTGAATCGTTCTCGTTCTCCAATGAATCGTGGACTGCGAACGTACTTTTCCGGTTTCCCGACAATGAAATGTACTCTCGGATGTCGACCTGTACCTGCCCGGGGGATACATACTGCTCCATGGCATATGGGGGAAATTACGCTCCCGATACTGGGGAATCCCGATCGTTTTTTAACATAAGTACCGATTGCACCCTGCCGGGGACAGAACGGTTTGTTTTCACAGGGGAACCAGTACCGGCCGATGTACAGAATATCTCCCTCAATATTACTACGGACTGGATGAATCCCACCTACCGGACGTTCACAACCCATACGTGGAACTATCGCGTGAACCTTTCCGCGCCACAATCTTCCCCGGATTTAACGCCAGCACCCGCATCCACACAGTCATCCACGCGACCCGCCCCTTTCCCTGCGTCACTCCCGTTCCTCGCAACAGGGCTGGCCTTTGCGGCATATGCAGCCGGACGTACACGCAGGAGGTCGTAACATGGCACAAAAAACCCTGCCGGATACTATCATGGCCGCGCTCTCTGCGTACCTCGTGCTCTTCCTCTTCCTCTCCGCGCTGATCTCCTCCTTTGCCTTTCTCATAAACCAGGAGGCATGGTTTTTTGGGATCAAACTGGACGGGGGGCCGGCAGGGCTGTACCTGTCCGCGACAGCGCTTGCCGCAGTATTTCTTATCGTCCTGCTCCTGAAATACCCGGACCGGTCGTTTCCGATCTGTGCAGTATCCGTCCTGTACTTCGCCTTTGTATATATCCTGCCGGTCTTTTCCCGGCAGAGGAACCTGCGCAGCGATTTTGGCTGGACCGTATTCTGGACCGAACTGGTACTCTACATCGTCATCCCGTCGGTAATTCTTGGGATCTGCGTAATCCTGAACCGCACAAAGACCGGGGGATCCGCATGAATATACCGGGACCTGAAGATACCCTCACGTTGGTTATCCTGATTATCGGGATCATCCTGTTCCCCGCACCGGCGTATACGACAGTGATCCTGGGGAATGCGGCAGATCCTGTGCCGGAGATACCCGTGCACCCTTCAACCGGAATTTCAGGGGAACACGGTAACCGGAACAATCCTGAAACCGTTTTTGGGGCATACAACAAAAGGGGGGCGGCTCCGTTAATGTTAAGGGGATCCTGAGGGGATATGGTGAAATTTGAAAAGCAGATACTACCCGTTATCGTCATGCTGCTGATTGTCATCGCAGGTATCTTTGCAGTCATGACCTTTGCACCGGCACTCCAGAAAAACAGGGAGAAAGTCTCAGCCGTATCATGCTCCGAAAAACCGCTCGACGTCATCGTATGGCGATGCCAGGGATTTTTCGACCAGTTCTACAATCCGATGGTCTACTACGGGAACGGCCGGTGGTCGCTTGCGGATGCGGAAACCGTCAACCGCCCTATCCGGTTTACCGACGAGGACAAATGCCGCAGCATCCCTCCCCGCACTGTCGAATATACCCCGGATGTCGTCATCGATGAAGAGAATATCAGTTTCGACCTGCTCGTCTCAAACTCCATGGGCATAGACCTTGCCGAAGTTCCCTACACGATTGAGACCCGGGTCGAACCGAGAACCAGTTCCTGGGACCTGGAATATCCCGGGCGCGATGCAGCTGTCTCCTTGGAAAACGGAACGTTCTTTAATTTTTCAGCCGGTGAGATCCGGGAAGTCCGCGTTCACGCCCGGCTCGCTGTTCCGCCACAAAACCAGTCAGTAAAGGAAATTATCGTCGTCATCACCGAGCCCGAAGTAATGGCAGCAGATGGCTCCGTCGTGCGGCCGGAGGCTTTTCCCGAAGGAAACCTGATGATCTACATCCAGTCTCCGGATACGGTTATCCAGGATCCAACGCCGGTCCGGACCCCGCGTCCGCTCACCGATGCGCCCGGGGCGCCGTCATGGGTGGACGCGGACCGGCAGATCGTGCAGGCATTCCTCGAAAACCCGGATGCAGCCGTGGTTTATGAACGCAACGAGACGGACAGCCGTCTGGGGGATTATCACATCTACCGGACTGATGACGGCGAGTTCTATGTAAACGATCGGACCCGCCGGGTCGACCGGGCAGGATTTTACGAATCGGTAAAACCCGCAACAACGGTGTCGATCCCGCAGGAAGAGGCAGAATCCATCGCACGATCGTATGCGGAGAGAAACTACCCGAAATTTTCCACGCGGAATATGGTGCTGACCGAGGCGAAACTGCTGGACCACGGTGCCGCGGGAAAGGAGTACTCGTTCGGCTGGCAGGAACAGGTCTTAGGGGTGGCCAACGGGAACTTCGTGATGATCTGCGTATCGCCGGAACACGGCGAGATTCTCACCTATCTCTCGCGGGACCGGACCGTTTCCGGAATAACCGAGCCGAAGATCGGGAGGGAGCAGGCGGTTGAGACGGCCGTGAAGTATTTCACGAACGTCTCCGCTCTTTCAGGTACTGAGGGGCTGGAGACATCGGCCACGGTCTCCGTTGTGCCGTTCCTGCAGGACCGGGTGATGTGGATAGTGAACCTCCACATCGACCTGCCCGAAGATCCCCTTGGCCACCGGGGCGGGGAGGTGTATGTCGATGCCGGGACAGGCGATGTGGTCCTTTTCAATCCCTGCCAGTAGTGCTAAGGGACAGGAAAGGGATCGATATCAGAAAAACAATCGCTTCAGGAACAAAAACGGAAATGACCGTATTATGAGTTCAGAAATACCAGAACATGAGGACAACCTGCCGGGAACGGCACCCGGTATAGCGAGTGCCCCTGCCGCACCGTCCCGGGTATGGGGCCATAATACCACAAGTACTGCCCGGAAGTCCTCCAATCCGGCAAGGTCCGGACCGTTTACGCGTACCGGTGTCGGAAGAACGCTGCACGCGAAGGTGAGAGCATGACACTCCGTAAAAGACTGCAAGACAAGATCCCGAGAAGGATTCTTTTCGGGATAATTATCGGAATACTGCTGGCAATCGCCGTGCTCGTGATCTATACCCTGTTCATCGGGAACCCCGGTCCTGCAAAGTGCGGGCTCCCGCCGATGGATATCGAGGTCATGAAACTCGATGAAAACGGGAACATTCAATGGAAAACCCATATTGACAGCGGAGGGGACGACCCGGCATCCGCCATTGTCCAGACGCCGGACGGCGGCTATGCGGTTTTGGCTTTGTACAGCGGCAGTGACAGCGAAGGTCCCAACTTCTTCTCCCGGATCGTCAGGCTCAACCGGACCGGCAGTATCGCAGGGGAGAGACGGTATACCCGCAGTGAATGGCGCTTCAACAGCCTTTTTACAAACCCGGATGGCGGGTATTTTGCAGGAGCATGGTATCCCGGCAGAATCCTCGTTCTTGACAGCAGCGGAGAAGTGACAAAAACGATCCGGTTCGGGGATGCGACATCCCCCTCGATCTTCGTTCCCCGCAGCGAACGGGGTTTTGTTGTCTCACTGGAGAGCAGCAGCGGGCAGAACACCCGGATCATGAGTCTCGATGCCGACGGGAACATCCTCTGGCTGCACAATGACACTCCCCTCGTCGCGCTCCGGGAATCGTCTCTCCTGGCAACTTCCGATGGCGGATGTATTGCAGGGGGATATACGCCGGAGGTCCGGGAATTATCCTTTATCCGGTTCGACAAAACGGGAACCGGGCTCTGGAACGTAACCCTGGGAAAATCCTGGGACAACCGGCTGATCGCGATGGCCGAACCCCGGCCGGGGGCTTATGAGATCATCTATGAATCTGCACGGGAGACCGGCTCGTCCCCCGCCATCGTGATGGAGACCTATTCGGTGACCTTCGATAACAACGGGACGGTACTGCGGCAATGGATGCCGGACATATCTCCCCCGGTTGTACGGATATCGGAACAGGACTATCTTGCCGTCCGCCTGCCTGAAAAAGGATACGGTTCGAGCGATGCGGCCGGTAAACCGCATACCATAGTCAGGCTGACGGACGGCGGCGTATTTGAATGGCAGACACCCGTTCCGGCAGGATGGAGCGACGTGATCCGGATTGTCCCGACCGATGACGGGGGATGTGTCGTCCTTGGTTCCAGCATACAAAAAGAGAAGAACTTCTTTTGTTTATGAGGAGGTAAAAACAACATGTTTTCGCGGGAAACCGGCAGCTGGCAAGACTATGCCGCCGGCATTTTCGTCTTCTGCCTCCTGTTCTTCTCCGGGCTCACCGTAGTCCTTTATGGCCGGTTCGACCTCGGGTTCCTGCTGCTGTTCGCAGGAATCGTCGTCGCCATTGCAGCACTCCTGTACAACCGGCATCGGCCGGAACAGACCGGCCGGCTCATCACCATCCTTGTTTTTGCAGTACTCTGTGCCGTCGCGGGGATAAGTGCGGTAATAATCCTTGGCGATGCTGTCATTCACAACGCAGGTGTCAATCCCGGACCATCATCCTCCGGGACCAGACTCGCAGAACCCTGGCAGCAACCGGATGCGGATCTTCTCGGCAGGGATCTGAATGACACTGCCGCCCTCCTGACAGAGCCCGTCGGCGGATTCGAATACGGACGGATCTCTGTCTCGTCCTATTCCCCGGAAGGATGTACGACATATACGCTGATTACCCGGAACCTGTCGCCGACAACGGTGGAACTGCGGGTATTCCCGGTCGAAGCGGTCCGGTCATCCGCAGAACACGCCGCGTATGAAGATCTCAATGTCTCCATCACCCCGGACCGGTTCAATGTCATTCCCGGCCAAACCTACGCGGCAGAATTCCACGTCAACCTCTCGTCAACCCGATATGACGAGACGCTCAAACTTCTCCCATATTATGTGCAGGCACGAACGGTGAGCGGCGACCATATCATCGCCGATGACTGGATCCTTGTATACGCCGGCGGAGCCTTTGTCCCCGGTGTCAGCGGATTTTACCGTGGGCATGCCAGCCTGATCGATTCCGGCCGCGATCTGACGGTGCATGCCGGCGGGACCGGCACCGCGACATACGCGTTCCAGTCCGGCATCGGCGGTACCGGCTTCGTGCAGTACAACCTTTCCCACATCTCGGGCGATCTCAACATGATGCCGATGCCGGCAGAAGAGAAACGACCGTTCCCGCCTGGCATGCAGGTTGCGATCGCGCCGGACAAATTCACCGCCCGGAGCTTCGGGTACTATCCCGCAGTAATCACCGTGAAGACTGCCCCGGAACTCCCGCCCGGCGATTACCATATCCTGATCGAGGCCGACACTCTCGGGACCAACGACCAGTTTGTCGTCCATGTCGTCCCATAATTTTTAAACGAATCCCGCCGGGGATCGTTTCCATCATTTTCGTTATGCGCATGTCGGTATGCACTGGTCTCCCAGACCCCCCGTTTCTTAAATAGAGGTTTCCGGTAAACGTACATGCACGACGATTCTTCCGGGAAAAATTGGTTTCCGGACTCCTGCAGAACGTTCAATTACAACGGATCGCCAACCCGGCGCGCGTCTTCTTCCGGTTTTAAAGGTGGACGGGGGAGGTTTAAATTGGAGAAAAGAAGGAGTTGCTGGTCAGGTCTGCGGATTCACCCGAAAGGATGACCCCACCGCAAACCTGAAAGACAGATTGTTATCTCCTGCATTCAAGAAACACCCGATCAGGCCATCACCTCGCTGTTTTCTATACCAGTTACTTTACACAAATACTATTTATAATTTATTATTTCAGGATGGCAAATTCATGGCATTTAAAATTTATTTTTGAGGGGTTTTTGGGAGAGATTGCCCCTTAACCCACGATTGATGACCTGAGAGACCTGGTGGTCCGGTGAACCTGACTGTTCCGGCCGTTGCCTGAACAACCCCGATAAAAATCCCGGGATACACGGGGCCTGCCCGGAGAGCCGGTAATAAGCAGACCATGATGACGGCATACATCAGGGCAGAGCGAAAAACCCGTTGAAAAGCCTCGTAATCGTTCCGGTTTTCTCAAAAACTGGTGCGCGAGGATGAGGCATTGTACCCCGGACGGGAATGCCGGTTATCCGCTTACGGGAACAGTTCCCGACGCCATGCATTCCGACAGGTTCAAAAAATATCGCCGCAGACCCGGGAATATGCACAATTCTCCACTCGGATTTATCGCACTTTTTTGTGCAGTGATTCTTGTCTTTTCAGCCGGCTGTACAGCCGGAAACGGGATGAATACAGCAGGACCTGCCCCGGCCGCTCCCAACCCGGTCCCAGCAGCACATGCGACAACCGTTGATTTCCAGAACGAGACCGATACAAACGCATTCCTTGCCCGTTTCGACACGTACGCGGAGACATCCCGCGGGAATGCCGGGATCCCGGGCATGGCTGTTGCCATCGTAAAAGACGGGAAGATCATCTTTATAAAAGGATACGGCACGAAGACGGCCGGGGGGAATGATCCGGTAACAAACGACACCGTTTTCCAGATCGGCTCGACATCGAAAGCGTTCACGGTCGCACTTGTCGCCATGGAAGTGGACAAAGGCCGGATGAACTGGAGCGACCCGATGACCAGATATGTCCCGGACTTTGCGATGAGCGATCCCTGGGTGACAAAGGAGTACACGATCACCGACTCCGTGGCGCAGCGGAGCGGCCTTGCCGACCACTGGGGCATGGACCTTGCCACCTTCGGTCTTGATCGTGACGATATGATCCACTCCCTCCGGTACGCGGAACCGGTCTCCAGCTTCCGGAGCTCGTTCATGTACCAGAACGTGCCCTTTATCGCGACCGGAGCGGCGATAGAGAAGACGAGCGGCAAAAACTGGGAGGATAATCTTGAGGAGCGGATCTTTACCCCGCTTGGCATGACCGGCGCTTCCTCCACCTACGCCGCGTTCCAGGCCTCGCCCGACCATGTGAACCTGTACCGGTACGGCGAGCTCTCCGACAACACGACCGGCCCTATCCCAATTGAACCCGGCTGGGCGTTCAACAATGTCTCCTACGATTTCGGCCCGGCCGGCGGTATCAATGCGAACATCAGGGACATGGCGGCCTGGACGATCTTCCAGCTCGGGAACGGCAGCTACAACGGGCAGCAGCTCATCAGCCCCGGGAGCATGGCCTACATGCACACCCCACGGACGCCCATAAGCGACATAATGACTTCCCGGAAGGACTACTACTGCCCGGGTTGGATCTACACCGAACAGGACGGTGCCCCGGATATTGTCTGGCATGACGGCGAGACCCTCGGCAGCCACTCAGCAGTCCTGATGGTCCCCTCCGAAAACCTCGGAATTGTGGTCCTTGCAAACGAAGCGGGCGGGACCATGCTTCCCGACTGCGCAGCCTTTGCGTTCTACCGACAGGCCTTCGGGGTTGCCAACCCTGATGTCTGTGCGCTCCTGCAGGCTCAGGCCGATGAGAGCGCGGCCCGGCTCCTTGCACCAAAGGAGGCCCGGCCGGCTCACCCGGCAGAGCCGCTTGCTCCTGAAAAATATACCGGGAACTACACAAACGATATCTACGGGAAGGCCGTGGTGGCAGAGCGGGGCGGGAACCTCACGCTCACCTTCGGGAAGAAGCCGGTGACCTTTATCCTCTCTCCCTGGGACGGGAACACGTTTGCCTCCACCTGCCCGCAGTGGGGACCGGATTATGACGGCCGGGTCGTGTTTGAGACTGGAAAAGACGGCTCGGTGACGGGCCTTACCACGACCCTCATCCTCGACAGGGATTTTAACCGGGACGCGACATTTGCGAGGGTACGAACCTGAAGGGGATAGAGATGAACGGAGGAATTTCCCTTTCATGGAGAAAGGGACCGGTTCATAAATTTTTTATACTTCGTTTTCTTCGATCCCACGTCCCCGCACCTTCACTGACGTGGACTAACCCTGGTGGAGGAATTGCCCTGCCACCATCAGAGAGCTGGTTACGGGGCTGCGATGAGCCCCTGCAGGAACTTCTGCCCTTCCGGAGACGTGAAAAGGGGCAGGTCCCGGTCAACGACAACGGTGCTCCGCACCGTTGTCACCTTCTCATCCCGGACAGGATTGTACCCCTCCTTTACCGTTTCCTTCCGGTACACCATCATCCCCCGTCGCTGCCATGCCGGTGTCTTTGCAAGGTTGACCCCCCGGGCATGCATCAGGTCATGGAGCGCCTTTGAGGGCATGCCTTTGAGCTTTGCCGCTGCCTGCCGGGGCTTCATGCCCTCGGCGATCAGCGCCTGCTGGCAGTACGCGTTGATATGGTTGCGCCATGCCTCGTCCTGCCGGTTGACGAGGTATTCCATGGCATACGCCGGTGTCGCCGGGATCACCCGGGCGTCGAACGAGACCGGTTCGGAGAGTTCAAGCGCGAGCGTCAGCACACTTGCCGCAAACGAGGCAGCAACCGAGTCGATCTTCTCGACACGCCCGAGGAACGGGAGTTTCTGAAGGTAAAGGCTGATCTCGTCCGAGAACGAGTAGGCAAACACCGGGGAGAGCCCGCTGTCCGCAACAATGCTCTTACAGACCGATGCCATCGCAGCCGAGAACCGTTCGTCGAAGGGTTTCTCCAGCCGGAGCGTCGCTGCAAGCCGGTGGAACGCACGGCCGTCGAGCCGCACGAATGCCGGGGGAACGGTTGTGATTGCTGCAAAGAGTTCGCGGTTCTCCATGGCAGGGGACTTTTTTAAAAAAAAGATGCAGGAAGACCGGGTATAGTTCCGGTTCCCTCTTTTTATTCCATCGTCTGGGACTGGGTGAACGCGCCGGGCAGGTGGCGGATGAGCACGATGTCGTCGATGGCGGAGATGATGCGGTACGGGATCTTGAGCCCCTTGAAGTTCTTCAAGTCGACCAGCTGGTCGTTGACCTTGCCGACGACAATGGCTTCGATCTTCTTGTTGTCCACATCGATGATGACATCCTCGACTTCCCCGACAAACATCCCTTTGTCGGTATAGATTAAAAGCCCGAACAGTTCAGTAATCTGGGTCTGCATCGTTATCAGTTCAATCTATATACCAGATTGGTTAAAAAGATAATCCCTGATTATGGACGGATCTCTGCGGATCGGGCGTCTCTTTGGCATTCCAATCCTGATCCATTTCACGTTTATCTTAATCATCCCGATCTTTGCCTGGATTATCGGAAGCCAGATCGGGTCGACGACCGAACTCCTCGGCAGCATCTATTCGGTCCCGATCGATACGACGTTCATTACCACGGGATTCATGCCATACATCCTCGGAACGGTCGTTGCTCTCGGCCTGTTTGCCGGGGTTCTCATCCACGAGCTCGCGCACTCCCTTGTCGCGAGAAGGAACGGGATCAAGATCAACAGCATCACGCTGCTCATCTTCGGAGGCGTGGCGATGATGGAGGAGGGGATTCCCAATCCCCGGTCCGAACTTCCCATGGCCATCGTCGGCCCGGTGGCAAGCCTGATCGTCGGGCTTGTCAGCAGCGGGCTCCTCTACGTTACACCCCTCTTCATTACGGATCCCCCGACAGCCGGCGTCTTCATCTTCCTGTTCGGGTACCTCGGTGTGCTCAACATCATCCTCTTTGCCTTCAACCTGCTGCCGGCATTTCCCATGGACGGCGGCAGGGTGCTCCGGGCATGGCTCGCGCAGCGCATGCCGCTCCCCCGGGCAACGAAGATCGCCGCCGATATCGGCAAGGGATTTGCAGTCTTCTTTGCAGTCATCGGGATCCTCGACCTCAACCCGCTCCTCCTCCTGATCGCATTCTTCATCTATATCGGGGCCGGGCAGGAGACGGTCGCGGTCAGATACAGCGTCCTCCTCCGGGACATCCATGCCGGTAGCATCATGTCAAAGCCGGTCATTTCCGTACCGCCTGCGCTTCCCGTGACCAGGGTTATCGAGATGATGTACGCAACCAAGCACCTCGGCTTTCCCGTCGTCGAACACAACATGCTTATCGGGATGGTGACGGTTGCCGATGTCCAGAGGGGGTCCCCCATCGACCGGGACGCGATGCAGGTGCGTGACGTGATGACACGGGGCATCGTCGCGGTAACCCCGGAGACCCCGGTCACCGATGTGCTCCGGATTATGTCGGCAAAAGATATCGGCCGGGTGGTGGTCGTCGAGAACGACGCTCTCGTCGGGATCGTGACACGGACGGACATTCTAAAAGTGGTCGAACTCAAAGACATCTGACCGGCCGGCCGCCGGGATCGGCCGTCAGGTCCGGATCAGGTCGTCGAGCGGGGACTTCCCGGCGATTCTCCGGTACTCTTCGGGACTCGCAAACGGCCTTTTTGCAAGGATGCGGGCGACATTCTTCTTCCCGACGCCCGGGAGCCACTTCAGCGCAGACGCCGGGATCTCATTGATCCGGATCGGCACGGGAAGCGCGGTGACGGAACGCATCCCGAAGTCCACGACGGCAACATCCAGCACGGTGCGCAGCGGGAGCTTCATCGGGATGCCGGCAAGGATGGGATACGAGCCCATCTGCCGGCAAAACGAGAGATCGCCGGATACCTCGACGATCACGTCGCGGAGCACCGTGCCAACCGGAAATACGTTCCGGAGCATCGGGAGATCGAACTGCTGCCGGGCATGCTCCTTGAACGCCCGGAACCGGCGATCATATCTCCCGAGCGTGTTGCTGCTGTATGCCGGTGTCCCGGGAAACGGCATCAGCTGCCGGATATTGACGCGCCGGACGAGCAGCCCCGAGGAGAGTACGCGGGAAAGGAACTGCTCGTTGAGGTCATAGGTCTTCTCCGTCTCGCCGGCAAGCCCGCAGACGAAGTTGAGCCCCGGGAGCAGTTCCGGGATCCCGGCGCGGCGCATCCCGCCGGCCTCGTTGACGATTTCGATTGCCCGGAATACCTCACCGGGGCCGGCCTTGAGGTTGTTTGCCGCAACGACTGCGGGATCCGCGGTCTCCATACCGAACGCGGCGACATCGCCGGGCGTATGGTGCCGGACAATGGCGGCGAGCGCTTCGCGGGCAGCATCCTCGTGCCGGGCAATCGTCGCCGGGCTCACGTTATCGATGTGGAGGGTTTTTACGTCCGGCGCTGCCCTGCGGATTGCCGAGAAGAGCGCCCCGATCTTCTCCGGCTCGGGGGCCGGGTATTCCCCGGCGTTCGCACCGTACGCAAGGATATCCGGCTGCCTCCCCACCCGGAAGTGCCGGGCGCCGGCGGCATGGAGCGCGGCAACCTCGGCTGCGATGCCGGCAATGCTGCGGTACTTCGGCATGCCGTAGAACGGTTCGGTGCAGAACGAGCATCCCCCGAACGCCCCGTGGGAACACCCCCGGGCCGTCTCCATCTCGCACATCACGTACGGGAAGTCCGGGTGCTGCGCAATGATCCCGCTCCCCGCAACGCTCCAGGGATCGGAGCGGGCATAGTCCAGTATGCCGGTTGGCTCGTTCCCCCGCAGGTATTCATCGAGTGCTTCGCCGGTGGACCCGGTCAGCATTGCATGGAAACCGCCGATCGCGTGCTTCACCGCTGCCTGCCCGCCTTCCGGGGAGTACCCGAACGCTATCGGGCCCCCGATCAGTTTCTTTTTTGCCTGCACAGCCGCACCGATCTGCCGGATCTCGGTCAGGGTCGCGGGCGTTCCCCCGAGATACTTACCTGGCACCGTTACGCCGGAGATCATGACCATGCATTCCGCGGCATTGAGCTCGTTGATATGCGCCGGGTTGTTCCGGAGCTGGTCGATGGTGAGGTACCGGACGGTATACCCGTGCTCCAGCAGAACGCCAGCAACGGTCCGGATGTACGGCGAGATATAGGGCGGGACGCCAAGGCAGGCCGGTTCGTCCACGTACCCGTCAAGGATAACGGCTGCCGGAGTCATAGGTTGTGGCCGGTGAGCGCGAGGAGCTTTCTCGCCCAGATGAGCTTGCCCCGCTTGAGCGGGTCCACGTTCCTGTCATCGAGATCGAACCCGGCAATGCTCACCTTCTCCGCCCCGAGCTCGTGTGCGGCAAACACCGCACGGTCCCCGTCCGTGAACCCGCCGAAGTTATAGACATGGGGGAGGGGGGCAGCCTGCGTTGTCCCGACAATTTTTCCGGGAAATTTCGGGACCCAGTGTCGTAACAGCGGTATGTTGTCGCCGTGTGCATGGACGACGACGATGGTGCTCTCCCTGTTCATCGCGATGAACCGGTCGGTCGCCCCGTCAAGGTCGGTGAAGATTGCGTCCGGCCGGATCCCGGCATCGTCGAGGACTTCGGCTGCGGCATCCGCGGCAAAGACGATCCCGTCAACCTTTGCGAGATCGTCTTTGAGGCAGGGGGCGTTCCCGCAGACCGTGACCTCGTTTCCTTCGGTTAACGAGACGAGGGAGAGGAGGTTGTCGGACGGGAGGAGCGTGGCGAGGAGCCGGGCCGCTTCTTCATCGGCGTTCCGGTCGAACCCGAAGTATTCGAGGATCTCGGTATAATGGGGTTCCCAGTCGCAGAAATTCATGGATCCTCGTACAACAGGCGATCGGTGATCGACAGGCGAAGGTTCCCCGGCCTCATGCCCCGGTCTTCTTCCCCTCGTTCTCGAGCCCGACAAGGGTCCGGAACTTCCGGAGGATGGGAGCGATTGCAATGCTTAAGAGTTCTGCCTTGTCTTCGACCCGGGTGAAGTAGTGGAGCGGGATAGTCGCTGCCGCCATGTTCGGGTGGCCCCCGGCATCCCCGATATCCCCGAATGCTTCGGCAAGCGCGTTGCCGATGTGGAGCCGGATATCCCGGTTCCGGGCGGAGATGACAATTGCAGAGTCGGTGATGCCGTACACGAGCGCCGTGTTGATCCCTTCGAGCGTGATCAGGAGATCCGCTGCCTGCGGCAGGGCGTCGCGGTTCATGACATACCCGACATTGGAGAAGAGGTACCCGCTCACGATCTCCCGGTTCTGGATCGCCTTCCCGAGCACATCGATGGTCTCCTGCGAGAGCGAGGGCGACATGATCTTGTCGAGGAGATCGGCATCGGTGAGCGGGAGCAGGAACCCTGCGTAATTGAGGTCCTGCGGGGTCGTGTTCCGCCGGAAGTCCCGGGTGTCCGCACGGATACCGTACAGGAGCGCCGTTGCAACCTGCCGGTCGACCGGGATGTCGAGTTCTTCCAGGTACTGGGTGAGGATGCTTGCCGTCGCCCCGATGCCGGGCCGGATATCGGTGAACGCCGGCGGCGGGATCGGGTGTTTACCATCGGTATGGTGATCGATGACGATGCTTATCTTCGTTGTCTGCGGGACATCGTTGTTGGCTCCCGGGGCAGGCGTATCGACAAGCGCAATGAAATTGCACTTGGCAAGGGCGTCCGGGGTCAGGTGCTCCATCTTGATATCGAGGAGGTTGACGAAGGTCCGGTTCTCCTGGTGCCCGATGTTTCCCTCGTAAAAGATCCGGGGGACGAGCTTGTTTCCGCTGGCGTGCTTTGCGATTGCGGAGAGCGCCATCGCGCTCGCGATTGCATCCGGGTCAGGGTTCTGGTGGGTGATGATGCCAAGCGTGCCTTCCCAGCTTGCAAGGAGGGAGAAGAGGCGCTGGGAGATCCGGCTTGCGTACTGCTTCCGTATCTGGTGGATCGCCGTCTTTGCAAAAACCTCCTGCGGGTACAGGGCGATCTCGGCACCGGCGGATGTCAGTTTCACGCCGCTGACCGGGTCCATCGCCCGTGCGATCACCTGCGATGACGGGTACCGTTTCCTGATGGCGGCAACAGCGGCAAGGTTGGCATCGGCATCGCTCGTCATGACAAATGCAACGGCGGGTTCGGGCAGGCCGACAAGCATATCGGAAGCCGTGATGTCCCGGACGTACGCCTCGTACTTCTGGTCCCGGAGGTTCCGGATACGCTGTTCGTCCCTGTCAACGACAACGACCTGCTCGTTCTCTTTTGCCAGTTCGAGGATGATGTTATACCCGGTCGTCCCGCAGCCGAAGATGACAAACCGGTTCTCCGGCCGGGACATGAATGCCGCTGCGTCAGGCATGGTACAGTGTTGTCGGTGCCCGGGATATTAAGGGATTGCCGTTGGACTGCGGGATGACATTTTAAAAAAACAGACGCCCGTGCACGGCAGGACGCTGTTGCCGGTTCTCGAAACCTTTATTCCTCATCATCGACCAACTATTTAGGTCAACTGGGTCTGTAGCTTAGTTCGGCATAGCGGCGGACTCTTAATCCGCAGGTCAAGGGTTCAAATCCCTTCAGGCCCGTTCTTTCTTTTATCCGATCGTTTCACAACCGTTGCCATCGCGGGACATTGCATTTGCCTACAGGTTACTATGCTATCCGGAAGTTCCACGCGAACCGCGAGCCCCGCACCTGAACCCGGAAGAGGGTCCCCCCTCTTCAGTCCGTGAGCGGGGGGTGCCACCCTCAGCACGGCCGACCCTGCTCAGGGGGTCGCGGGGGGGTAAATGAGAAACCGGGTGGGGGGGCAGGTCACCGGACCTGGGAGGGGGTACCCGCCCGTTCTGTACGCGAAACAACTGTTGCCGGCATGGGCTCTCCGTCGGACGTTGCGGGTATGAACCACAGGGGGTACCCCCACCTTTGCACGCAGGAGGGGGTAGCCACCCTCAGTACGGCCGACCCCATGCGGGGGGTCGCGATGGGTAATCGATCTGAGGGGTGGGGGTGGCCGGT